>CANRKI010000159.1 GCA_947631175.1 uncultured Flavobacterium sp. | reverse complement strand
CTAAAGATAAGGACAAAAAAGTATTTTTATTTGGTGGTGGTAAAACCGAGATTGAGGCTTTAAATGCTTTTAAAAAGGACTATAAAAACGTAATTGTTTTAGCTGGGAAATTAAATTTGAATGAAGAAATGGATGTCATCTCAAATTTAGATGTAATGTTATCTATGGATTCGGGCAATGCACATATTGCTGCGCTTTTAGGTGTTCGAGTTGTAACTTTATGGGGAGCAACACATCCTTTTGCTGGTTTTTTACCATTTAACCAAACCTTAAATGATGCTTTAGTACCAAATTTACAAAAATATCCGTTTTTACCGACTTCTGTTTACGGTAATAAAATTGTTCCAGGATATGAAAATGTTATGGAAAGTATATCGCCAGATAAAATATTAGAAACTCTTAAATAAAAAAATCTGTATTTAATCGTTTTTTTTGTTTTATATAGAGATTTTACTCAAAAAAAAAGTATTAAAACTATATTTAATCAATTGGTAAACCAAAAACATGAAATTTTTGATTTACAGCGCTTTTCGTTTATTTGTAGTTATTAAAAAAAGGAAAAGGTTGCCAAATGGCAACCTTTTCCTTTTTATATATAAACCTGCGAGAGGTTACACGTTATCAAAATCAACTACAATCTCTTTTGTTGTTGGAAATGCTTGGCATGATAATGTTAAACCTGCCGCAACTTCTTGATCTGTTAATATAGCGTTTTTAGCCATAATTGCTTCTCCTTCTACAATTTTACATATACAGCTTGAGCAAACACCACCTAAACAAGATTGTGGAGTGTCTAATCCTTGATCATTAAAAGCTTTTACTAATGAATCTTTTTGTGACATTTCAAAAGTATGTGTTTCGTCATCAATAATAACGGTAACTTTTGTTACATCGTTGGATACTGGAATGAACGATCCTTTTTCAGTCGAGGTGAATAATTCAAATTTAATCATCTCCTCAGGATAACCACTTTCTTTTAAAACAGATGTTGTGTTATAAACTAAATCTTCTGGACCACAAATAAAAAATTTGTTGTAGTTGCCTTTGTGTTTGTTGTTAAAAATGTATTGTATTGTTGGTCGTTCAATACGTCCAGATAAAGAGTTAGGTTCTTTTACTTGACTAAATACATACTGAACAAAAAAACGGTTTTTATAAGTTTCAAGTAAACCTTGAATTTCTTTATATAGAATAGTTTCACTAACACTTCTGTTTCCATATATTAAAACAAACGTACTATTTGGTTCGTTTTCTAGAACAGCTTTTGCTATTGATATAATTGGTGTGATTCCTGAACCAGCAGCTACACCACCATAAAAATTAGCATTATCTTCTTTTGTCTCAATAATAAAACGGCCCTCAGGTATACCTACTTCAATAGTAACGCCTTCTTTTAATTCTTGGTTAGCATAAGTCGAAAATAATCCACCTTCAACCTCTTTTACCGCTACAGATAAGTCCTTATCATTTGTTGAAGAACAGATTGAATATGCTCTACGTACTTCTTTCTCTCCAATAACATGTTTTAAATTTACATATTGACCAGCAATAAATTTATAGCTAGAAGCTAAACTCTCCGGAATATCAAATGTTATGATTATAGCAGTTGGTGTTTCTCGAGTAATTTTCTTAACAGTTAGTTTATTGAATTTAGACATTTTAATATATTTATTAAGCTACAAATTTACAAATACTTATTTAATTAGTTTATGAAAAAATTCATCTTTAGTAATTAATCTATAATTTTATTTGTATACCTAATAATTTTAGGTATATTTGATACCTAATAAAATTAGGTATGGCAAATTCAAATTTATATAAAGGTAGTTTACAAACAATTATTTTAAAATTACTTAATGAAAATGATAAAATGTATGGCTATGAGATTACACAAAAAGTGAAACGAATCACCGATAATGAACTTAATATTACCGAGGGAGCTTTGTATCCCGCTTTACACAAGTTAGAAGCCGAAGGCTTGCTTGAGGTTGAGGTTGAAAAAGTTGATAATAGAATTAGAAAGTATTACAGATTGACCGAACCTGGTCAAAAAGAAACAATTAACAGACTACAAGAACTAGAAGATTTTATAAAAAACATGCAAGTTATTGTTAACTCTCGGCTTGCTTAAATGGTGTATATGATTAAACTAACTCAATCCCAAATAAACGAAATTGACTTATATTTACAACAGCATAAGTTTTTTTATATTGATTTAAGAGCAGAAATTTTAGATGCGATTTGTTGTGAACTCGAGGATAAAGATATTTTAATTGATGATGAGATACGTGTTTTTTTAGATGCAAATATAAAAAACTATAAAAACACATATTTTTTGTTGAGCAAAACAAATATAAAAACCGGAATGATAGCATTATTTAAAATTCTATTAAAACCTCATGTTGTACTTTGGTTCGTTTTAATCAATGTAATAATTATTAGTACAGATAAGTATTTTAATATTCTCGATTTTATTAGTGATGCTGTTTTAGTGGGGCTTGCCTCGAGTATCATTTTTCAGCCTTTGTATATTAAGTTGCCTTATTTTTCGGTTCAGAATGTTCGCTTAGCGTCTGTTTGGTTTATTTTACCTTTTTTTATAATGCTTTTTGTCTTTAAAGCGATGGCATTACCTAATATTTATATGACTTTATTAATTATAAATAATTTAGTGCTATCTATTGTTTTATTTTACTACGAAATTAGAAAAACAAAACAAAATATTAAAAATCACAACTATTTGATAAACAATAAAATATAATTTATTAAATTTACCAAACTAAATATGAAACAGTATGTTAACGCTAGTTCAGTACCTACTATCACTGCTGATCAAATTGATCAGCTATATATTTTTACTCGTAAACACTTTGTAGAGCATTACGATATTCAAACCGAATTGGTCGACCATTTAGCCAATGGTATCGAGCAACAATGGTTACAAAATCCAACGTTATCTTTTGATGACGCGCTTTCGCTTGAGTTTAAAAAATTTGGAATCTTTGGTTTTTCGGATATTGTTGAAAAACGACAAGCTCAAATGGAAAAACGTTACCATAAATTTGTTTGGGAACATTTTAAAGATTTTTTTTCCATTCCAAAACTTTTTTTTAGTTTAAGTTTAGTCGTTTTAGTCACTATTTTTCTCACATCATTAAACTCCGAATTTATTGAAATTGCAATTCTTTTAATTTACTCTATTTCATTAATTTTAGGCCTTGGTTTTATGTTATATAGACGAAATAAAACCAAAGAGAATAAAATCGCGAAACGATGGTTGATGAAAGAATTGATTGATCGTTACGGTAATTCTTCCGCTTTTTGGTTTATTCCTATTCAATTATCAAATTTGATTTTCTCTAGAGTTGAGTTTGATTTTTATATGTCTCTATTTATTAGTTTTATCCTAGTTTCATCATTTCTGTATTCGTATATTATGATTTTTATTCTTCCTAAAAAATCTGAAGAATATTTATTAAAAGTATATCCAGAATACGCTTTTTCAAAATAAAACACTTCAATGTGTAACATATTATTAAAAGTTGATACTAATTAGGTAATCAACTTTTTTTATATGATTTATTTAAAATTACTTCAATTAGAATTTAAATCGATATTAAGGTCAGCGCAGTTTAAAACAGAAATAGGAATGGCTGTTTTTAAACTTATAATGGCGTTGTATTTAATTTTATTGCTATTAGGTTTAGGTAGCGGAGTTTATTATCTAGCTTCAGAGTTTTTTCCACATCAAAAACCATTTCAGGTTATTTGTGGCCTTTTCGTTTTTTATTGGTTATACGATTTAACCTTACGATTCATGATTAGCTCCTTACCAGTAGTAGCCATAAAACCGTTATTGGTTTTAAACTTAGATCGAGATAAAATTGTAAAATACACATTAGTAAAAGGATATTTTACATTTTTTAATTTCCTACATTTCTTCTTTTTAGTTCCACTAGTAATAACTTTAATTATCAACGAACAAAGCGTTTTACAAAGTGTTTTATGGGGAATTTCGATGTGGGTTTTACTTTCGTGCAATAGTTATTTAAACATCTTTTTAAACAAAGCCGATAAGTTTTTTTATCCATTTGTATTAATTGTTTCAGTTGTATTATTTGGCCACTTTAACAATTGGTTCGATATTTTGCCATATACAGCACCTGTTGTCAACTTTTTTTATGAAAATACGTTTGCAGTCGCTTTGCCTTTTGTGTTTTTAATGTTACTAATTTTTGTTTCGTACAAATTTTATTACAATCAATTATACTTGGATAAAGGACTTGAAAAGACAGCATCCGAAGTAAAAAGTTTAAACATTCCAGTTTTAAATAAACTTGGATCTGTGGGGACTTTTATAAAAAATGATTTGTATTTAATTATTCGAAACAAGCGCCCGCGAACAGTGATTTTAACATCATTATTATTCATGTTTTATCCTTTTTTAATTAAAATTGGCTACCAAGGCAACGATTTTATGGCAATTTTTGGCGCTATTTTCGCTTGTGGTGGTTTTATGATGTCGTTTGGTCAATTTATTCCATCATGGGATTCTGCGTATTATCCGTTATTGATGACTCAAAATGTAAAATATCACAACTATCTGTTATCAAAATGGTATATCATTGTTTTCGCAAATATAGCTACTATGTTATTATGTAGTTTTTACTTATTTATCGAACCTAAATTTTATCTCTATATCATTGCAGCAACAATTTTTAATATAGGTATAAACGCCAATGTAGTTTTATTGATGGGAGTTTACATTCGTCAGCCAATCGATTTAACATCAAATAAAGGTGCGTTTGGCAATACAAAAGCCTTTAATATAAACACCTTTATTTTATCACTTGTCATGATGATTTTACCACTATTAATTGTTTTGGGAATAAAAACGTTGGCTAACGAATATATTGCTTTGCTGGTATTGTCTGTTGTAGGAATAATCGGTTTGTTTTTCCGAAATAGTATCTTCGAAAAAATAGTAAATCTGTACAAAAAATATAAATACGTTACTTTAAAAGAGTTCAAACAATAAAATCAATTAACTATGTTACAAATTCAAAATTTAGTAAAAGCATACAATAATAATGTAGTTTTAGATATCGAAAATTTAACAATTAATAAAGGGGAAGTTATTGGTTTAATTGGGAATAACGGTGCCGGAAAAACAACACTTTTTTCTTTAATTCTTGATTTAATTGAAGCTACTAAAGGTAAAGTTATAAATAACGGAATTGAAGTTAGTAAGTCTGAAGATTGGAAATCACATACCGCAGCGTTTTTAGACGAAACGTTTTTAATTGGATACTTAACACCCGAAGAGTATTTTTATTTTGTAGGAGAATTACGTAACATGTCAAAACCCGATGTGAACGAGTTTTTACTATCCTACAAAGATTTTTTTAATGACGAGATTTTAAACGGAAAAAAATACATTCGTGACTTATCAAAAGGAAATCAGAAAAAAGTAGGAATTATCGCGGCATTTTTAGGCAATCCTGAACTTGTTATTTTAGATGAACCTTTCGCAAACCTTGATCCAACGACTCAAATTCGATTAAAACGCGTTATTTCTGCTTGCAGCGAAAAAACAAACGCAACAATTATAATTTCATCACACGATTTAAGCTTAACCGTTGATGTGGTTTCGCGAGTTGTAATTCTTGAAAAAGGAAAATTAATAAACGATTCTGTTAAAACTGAAAATACATTAACTGAGTTAGAGAAATTCTTCGCAGTTTAACCCTAATCCCTAGCAATTATGTACACTGCCCCCAAAAAGTTAGACACTTTTGGGGGCATTTTTTATGGCAAGAAAAGTAAAATATGATGTAGCATAT
>CANRKI010000158.1 GCA_947631175.1 uncultured Flavobacterium sp. | reverse complement strand
GGTTTCGGCAATTGAATTTAAGTTAGCCGCCGGAGTTACTGAGGACGAAGCAAGTGCTTTTTTAAAGCAATTTTTTAACGATTCGGTAGAGATTAAAACTCGAGCACAATTAAACGAAAGTTTATATAGAATGCTGAACACTGAAAATTTAGCCGTTTACTTAATTTTTACTTTAGTAATTATTGTTGCGCTATTTAATTTGGTTGGCGCTTTAATTATGATGATTTTAGAAAAAAAATCGAATTTAAAAACGCTTTATAATTTGGGTGTCGAGATTAAGAATTTACGTAGTATCTTTTTGTTTCAGGGTATTTTAATAGCTTTTGGAGGTTGCGTAATTGGATTGATTTTTGGGTCAATTTTAGTGGTTTTGCAGCAACAATATAGTTTGGTTATGATAAGTTCTACTATTGCTTATCCAACAAAATTTGAATTAAAAAACATTGTAATTGTATTGGTTACGGTATTAATATTAGGGGCTATCTCTGCCGTTTTGGCTAGTAGCAGAGTGAATAAAAATTTAGTAACTAAATAATTTAGAATAAATGGCCTTAGCACAAGAACAAACTTTGGGAGTAGAAAATACTGTAAATACAACAGTCGATAAAATAGAGTTGGCTTTAACCACAATTATTACTAAAGTCAGTAATGCAATACCGAACTTGTTATTGGGGTTAGTTTTACTATTTATAGGATTGTTTTTTGTAAGAACTTTACTTAAAATAATTGATAGACGATTTGAGTCCAGAAATGTTGATCCTTCGTTACGTGGCTTTTTGCGTTCAGTGATAAGTTTTATCCTATATGCTTTGTTAATTATCACGGTAATTTCGAACGTTGGTATTCAAACCACATCGTTTATTGCAGTAATGTCAGCAGTTGCTTTAGGTGTTGGATCAGCTTTACAAGGCTCGTTATCTAACTTTGCTGGTGGTGTTTTAATTTTGATTTTCCGCCCGTACGAAGTAGGTGATTACATTGAAAACAACTCGGGGACAGAAGGAACAGTTCAAAAAATAGATTTACTGTATACAACTTTAATTAACGCAAAAGGAATTATGGTTTTTAGTCCAAACGGACCTTTAGCCAATTCTGTAATTCGAAATTTTACAAAAATTAGTTCTCGACGTATTGATTACGCAATTGGAATTAGTTATAACGATAATATAAAAGTAGCGCGAGAGGTTATTTTAAAAGTAATTTCGCAAGAAAAACGTGTGTTGCAAACGCCAGCACCCGAAGTTTTTGTTGATGCTTTAGCAGACAGTTCTGTGAACTTAATTGTTAGAATGTGGACTGAGAGAGCGGATTATTGGTCAACTTACTCGAGTTTACAAGAAAAAATAAAAGTTGCATTGGATGAGGCAAATATTAGTATTCCTTTTCCGCAACAAGAGTTACATATTATAAAAGGAGATACAAAAGAGCTAGATGCTTAATTGTAAATTGATATTAAAATCTATCCACTTGGATAGATTTTTTTTTATAAAATAATAAATGCTCGCAACAGCGAGCATTTCTTTAAATTATTATTCTCAATCTAATTTTATCTTAAAATTGTTCCATTTGATAGTCCTTATAAAATTCAGCAATTTCATCAAATAACGCTAAAAGTTCGTCCAAATTATCTGTTGTTACAAGTTTTTGACGATGTGCTTTAAAACCATGAATTCCTTTAAAGTAATTTGTATAATGGCGGCGCATTTCAACAATTCCAACACGTTCTCCTTTCCATTCTGTACTCCAAATCAGGTGATTTTTGGCTGCCTCTAAACGATCAGTCATTGTTGGTGGCGCTAAAATTTCTCCCGTTTCAAAAAAATGTTTAATTTCATTAAAAATCCAAGGATAACCAATAGCCGCACGACCAATCATCATACCGTCTAAACCGTAACGATTTTTATATTCTAACGCCTTTTGTGGCGAATCAATATCTCCATTACCAAAAATAGGCATTTTAATGCGCGGGTTGTTTTTTACACGTGCAATATGACTCCAATCCGAGTGTCCTTTATACATTTGTGAACGCGTACGCGCATGAATCGTTAAAGCCTGAATCCCTACATCTTGTAATCTTTCAGCAACTTCATCAATATTAATACTCTCTTCATCCCAACCCAATCTGGTTTTAACGGTAACAGGTAAACTCGTCGATTTAACAACCGCTTCGGTTAAGCGAACCATCAAATCAATATCTTTTAAAACACCAGCGCCAGCACCTTTACAAACCACTTTTTTAACCGGACAACCAAAATTAATATCAACAATATCAGGTCGAACCGTTTCTACAATTTTAGCAGATAGTGCCATAGCCTCCTCGTCACCACCAAAAATTTGAATACCAACAGGACGTTCGTAATCAAAAATATCCAGTTTCATTTTACTTTTAATAGCATCGCGAATTAACCCTTCTGAGGAGATGAATTCGGAATACATTAAATCCGCACCATGCGCTTTACATAATCTACGAAACGGCGGATCACTAACGTCCTCCATAGGCGCAAGTAATAACGGGTGATCTGGCAATTCTATGTTTCCTATCTTAACCATGTTAAAAAATTTTGGCAAAATTACGTCATTTTTTCAAAAATAGAAACCAAAATAAAGTTAATCACGTTATAATACCTTATTGCTCGGATGTTTTACTACAGATTCAATAACTTTGTTACTTAAAAATAAAATAGAAAAAATGGATTTTTTTGCATTAAACGAAGGAACTTTTGTTATAGATCATTCTAAAAAGTTTAAATATTTTGACTCCCAATCTCAAAGCAAAAAAGATTTTAAAGGAGCAATGTTTTTAGATGTGCAACCATTTTTAGTTAAACTACAAAATCACATTATTTTATTAGATACTGGTTTGGGTTTTAAAAATGAAAATGGCGAATTAATTCTTTTCGAAAATTTAAAAAAGCACGGAATTCAACCAACCGATATAACCCATGTTTTGTTGTCACATTTACATCGAGATCACGTTGGAGGCTTGGTTCGTTTCGAGGACAAAAAGTTTATCTTGAACTTCCCTAATGCAAAATATTACATCAGTAAACCCGAGTGGGATTGCGTTAACGACCCCGAAAGACCGTATCATTACAAAGGATTCGATTTTTTACTAGAAAGCGGAGCTATCACCTTTTTCGAAGGTAACGGAAATATAACTCCCGAAATTTCTTACGAATTTACAGGCGGTCATACAGAATATCACACCGCATTCCATGTTATAGATCCAAATACAAACGAACATTTATTTTTTGGTGGCGATATTCTTACCTTAAAAGGTCAAATAGGATCAACATTACTTAATAAAAGTGATAAGTTTCCTAAGGAGGCGAACAAAATTCGCCAACAATTTGTTGATCGTGCAGTTACACAAGGTTGGACCTGTTTATTTTACCACGGTTTAAATACCAAATTCGGTAAAATTATTATCGAGAATAGCAAATACAAAGTTATTTAAATTGGGCGTTACGTCCAGCAAGCAAAGCTTGCGCCCGTCGGGCTTTCGCGAGTCGCTATTAACTCCGGTTCCCTGCGTTAATGAGCTCCAACAAGCGCTCAATCCCTAACGCAACATCACGTAATTTATTAACATAGGTTAGTTATTTCCATTTAAAATAAGTATATTTTTACCACAATCTTTATAAACAAAAAAACATGTCGAATATAGATTTTATAAAAGAAGAAACAGCGGCAGACATCGGAAACTTTTTAGTTGGACGTCTTTTACCATTCAGACAAAAACGCCAAATAGGTCCATTTGTTTTTATCGATCACATGGGACCCGCTAAATTAAGCGAATATCAAAATTTAGATGTTGCTCCGCATCCGCATATTGGTTTGAGTACATTAACCTATTTATTTGAAGGTGCTGTAATGCATCGCGATAGCATTGGTACCGAAATCGAGATTAAACCTGGAGCTGTAAACTGGATGACTGCCGGAAAAGGTGTTGTTCATTCCGAGAGAACGCCCGAGTATTTACGTACTTCTGAAAAATACTTACATGGTTTACAAATTTGGATTGCCCTACCAAAAGAATTGGAAGAAACAGAACCCAGTTTTACACACATCGAGGCTAACGATATCCCAAGTTGGACAGAAAACGATGTACACTATAAATTAATCGCGGGTGATGTTTTAGGACATAAATCTGCTGTTCCGGTACATTCGCCATTGTATATGATCGAGATAAAAAATACAAGTAACGAAACCAAAACAATTGATTTTAAAAATCAGCTTTTTGGAGAAAGTGGTTTGTATATTTTAGAAGGAAAAATTAAAAGTCAAGATATTGAGTACGGTGACAAGCAAATTTTAATCACAAAAGATGCCCATTTATGTCAATTTGATATGTTGCCTAACACGTCAGTATATATTTTTGGTGGCGATGCTTTTCCGGAGGAACGTTTTATATTCTGGAATTTTGTATCTACATCTCGTGAACGAATTGATCAAGCAAAAGCAGATTGGACCGCTCAAAACGAGAATTTCCCGAAAGTTCCGGGAGAAACAGAATGGATTCCGATTCCAGAAAATAAGTTTAATTCAAAATAATTTATAATGGCAAAAGTTACGGCAAATATTGAAAAGAATACTTATAAAACCATTTTACAAGGAGATACAAAAACGTTTTTAGCAGATGAACCTGCTGACTTAGGAGGAACAAATTTGGGACCTACTCCGCTAGAGTTATTGGCTTCGTCGTTAGCGGCTTGTACAGCAATAACTGTTAGAATGTATGCAAACAGAAAGCAATGGCCTTTAGAGGATATTGTTGTTGATGTGGAGTTGGATACTGAAAGTAAACCAGGGACAACTTTGTTTAAAAAGAAGATTGAAATTATTGGAGATGAGTTGGATGATAAAATGCGCGAACGTATTTTAAATATTGCAGAAAAATGTCCGGTAAATAAAATTTTACAACAACCTATTGAAATGGTTAAATAATACAAGAGCCGAGAGTTTACTCTCGGCTTTTACATACTTACGTTTGATTGAATGATGGTTGAACCTGCTAAAATGTTATATATGTGACAGTTTTTTGAGGCTTCAACAATTTCTTGTTTTATTTCGTAGGTTAAATTCCCGCTTATTTTAATGTCGCAAACAAAAATTGTTTCGGCTTTATTTTGGCTTGCATTTAGACTTACTTGTACATCTACGCCAAAAATTTTATAATCACATTTTTTACAATATTCATTAATAAACATTATCGTACACGATGCTAGAGCAGAAGCTAATAGTTCTTTTGGTGCAAAACCGCTATTGGTTCCGCCTGTATTAATAGGTAAATCTGCTATAATAGAATGAGAACCATTGCTAATAGTTGTTTCAAAATCGCTCGCATTATTTTTAGCTATTACTTTTATCATAAAAAAGAATTTTACTTATAACAACGTGAAAAAAGCACTGGTATTATTTTGTTTTTGTTAAAATTAATCGGCCTTTAGGGAGATGTGTAATTTATGAGGTGGTGGTTTTGTAATATTATGGGCTAAAGATTAAAAAATATGGAATAAATTGCTGTGGGAATGAAAAAAAATGGAATAGATAGGAATCTTTGAATTATATTTGCAAATTAAGACTAAATGCGTGAGGGATAGTAGTGAAAAGCCCGCAAGTGCGATAGCACGAGGACTTGTAACGAATAGCCCGACCCGTAGGGGCACGCGCAAATAATTTTTGACAATATACGACGATGAAAAATATCAGAAACTTTTGTATTATCGCCCATATTGACCACGGAAAAAGTACGTTGGCAGACCGTTTATTGGATGCTACACAAACGGTTACAGCTCGTGAGGCTCAAGCGCAGTTATTAGATAATATGGATTTGGAACGTGAACGCGGTATCACGATTAAATCGCACGCGATCCAAATGGAATATATGCATAAAGGGGAAAAATTTATTTTGAACCTTATTGACACTCC
>CANRKI010000157.1 GCA_947631175.1 uncultured Flavobacterium sp. | reverse complement strand
TGAGTCCGATAGAATATCGAACTCATTTTTATAATTATTAATTTTTAATCTGTCCAAACTTTTGGGTGCAGTCCAATTTGGCTGAGCTTTTTTTATAGATTGAAACGGATAGCAGGAATATGGTTTATTTTATAACCAAGCTTTTACGCTTCTGAAAAATTTTTTTTTGAATAGTATTTGTAAACCTGAAAAAATAGGGTTCCTGAACAAGCTCCAAAAGCATATCCTACTAATATATCGATTGGGTAATGTAGCCCTAAATATATGCGTGAGTAGGCAAATAGTAATGGAAATAGGAACAACAGATATAAGTATTTGCTGTAATATTTACGCATTAACAAGTAAATAAATACTGTGGTTGCCATTGAGTTTGAGGCGTGACCAGAGAAAAAACTGAAAGATTTACGGGTGATTACGCTTCGTAAAAATTCGGCTACACCAGGTTCGTTACATGGTCGTAATCGCATTATTGTTTTTTTAACCACGTTGGTAGATTGGTCTGTAAATAATATTAGTAATGCCATAACAAGTACAACAAGTCCAAAGTGTTTCCAACCAATTTTTTGTATAATTAAATAAAATATGTAGGCAAAAATTGGAATTAAATACCACCATTGGGTAATGATTAGGAAAAAGGTATCTAATGTTGGATTTCCTAAATTGTTTAGGTAAATTAATATTTTTTGGTCTAGGTTAATTATTTGTTCTAGCACTAGCGTTGTCTTTTAATTGGTCCTGTCATTTGTTCGATATCTTCTTTGGCTTGGTCAATATCTTTTTGGATATCTGAAGTTAAATCGATTTGATTTAATGGATTTAAGCTTTCTTTAATATCATTAATTGGGTTAATATCGTTAAGCTGATTTAATGGATTAATGTCTTTTAAGTCATTAATTGGATTTATTTCACGCAGGTTTTGCGTGATGCCATTCTCATCGGCACTTTTAGTGATTTCGCTTTTAATTTCGTTAGTGGCGTTGCGTAATTGTGCAAAGCCTTTACCAAGTGTGCGTGCTATATCTGGAATATTTTTAGAACCAAATAGCATAAGTGCTATAATGATGATAAAAAATATTTCTGAACCTCCAATTCCGAACATTGTATTTGTTTTTTAAATGAATAGGTTACAAAAATACAAAGTTTAATGCGGAGTTCATATAAAATTTATATTAAAATGACCGCCTCGTATTTGTAAACTAGGGTTTATTTTTTTTCGAGAAGATGGTTGTGATAGTTATTTTTATTTTGAGCTAAATACTCTAAAAGTTGTAACGAATCTAATGAATCGATTTTTTTAGCTGTTAAACCTTGTTCTGAAATTAGATATTGTATGTAGATATCGAGTTCAGTTTGTGACATTTCTAGATGTTGTGCAATATTTTCTTTACCCAAACTTATATAGACTTGGTTGTGTAATTTATCACTAAATTTAGATTTATTTTTCTTTTTAAATATCGCCTTTCCTATTTTCATAAAGTCTACATTGGCATCACTTACTTTAACGGCAGATGGCATTACTTTATCGAGTTCGTTAACTAAGGTTCTGCTGTTATAACTTTCTTCGTCTAGGTTATAATTGTCAAGCATTTCCTGAATTTCTTTTTTTAAATTCCTGTCGTATACTTTAGTATTAACTACATCGTGTTTTAAAACTCCCGAAAGATTAAATTTATAAACCATTATTTCCTCTAACATGGTAGATTTTGGATATACTTCAATTTTTAAATCAATAACAAAATCCACTTGTTCCACAACATATTGCATGGTTACAATATTGGTATGGTTAAAATACAAAGTATCTTTTGGTTGCGCTAAAATATTAAAGGAACCATCAGTACTGGTTCGGGTTTCTTGCTTGGTTGTTTTATTTAAAACAATTGCATTTGATACTTTTAAAGTATCAGAAATTAAACGTCCGTATAAAACTTGTTGGTTGTTTATACTTTGTGAAAAAGCGAAAGTTGTACAAAGTAAAAAAAAGATAAAGTATAGTTTTTTCATTCGTTTTGTAGTTTATGAAAGTTCGTTGCTAATTTAGATAATATAAAAGTGGTAAAATCTTTGTCTTTAGTTGCCACTGCATTTTTAACCTCAGGGTCATAAGCTGCGTAATTTAAAAAAAGAGAAATTTGGTCTTCTGTAATATTGAAAGTTTTTATTAGAAAGTCCTGTTCAAACATTTTCAGAATATCTTGTTCCGTTTTAAAAATACGTTCTAAAGCGACTGCTTTTTTTAATTCTTTAGTTCGACCATTAATTGCATTTAAAATTGGATCTATAGGAAAAGCCATCATGGTTCCAATTGTAATTTTTTCATATCCACCAGATGCTGTGCGTAATTTACGCTCTAAAGGTGTATATTGTTTTGCAGGTTTTTGCAAAATACCAAGGGCTACCACATCAATTTTATTTATTTTTAATTCATCTAAAAGTTTAATATTATATGTAGTAAGCTTCAGCTTTAATAAATCGGTCTCAAAATCAGACGTTTTTACAATATGTATAAATGTTTGAATGGAAGGATGTGTAAAAACTAGAGTATCACTTAAACTAACACGAAGAGAAAAATAGCCTCCGTTAGAAGTTACTTTTTGATATTTCTTGGTTTTATTTTCAACATCAATGCCTGATAAACTCTCAAGATCAACAATTACTTTTCCGTTAAGTAGTAATGATTCCTGAGCAAATAGGGTTTGATTCAATAATAATAGTAGTAAGGTTGTGGTTAATAAATACTTCATTTTATAATTTATTATCGATTATAAAGTTAGTAGAAATTTGAATCAATAAAAAAGATAAAAGTTTTTTATTATTTGCTTCTATTGCACTTTTAACGGCTGTATCTGTGCAAGCGTATTGGGAAAAGGCAAATAAATAATCCTCCGGTATATTAAAATCTGTAGTTAAATTAGATGCTCCATATAGTGAAATTAATTTATTTTCAATATTTGTTTGTCTGTCTAGCATAACCAATTTTTTTAACTGTTTGGTTCGACCAGAAATGGAATTTATGATTATATCTACTGGTCCCGTCTGAGACGTGTACAATCTTCGCTCTGCAACAGTATATTTTTTTGCAGGTTTTTGCAAAATTCCCAAAGCAACAGGATCCAAATCCGAATACACAACTACTTCGTCCAATATATTTTTCATTTTCACCATTCTTATCTGTAATAAATCTGTTTTAAAATCAAAATCAGAAACAACATGCTTGTACTCATACAAATAGTCTGAAGTAAAAATTAACGTATCATTCAATTCTACTTTTAAACTAAAATATCCACCAGATGACGTTACCTTTTCGTAATTTTGATTCACATTTTTAATTGCAATGCCAGTTAAATCATCAATATCTGAAGTAACTTTACCATTTAAAATTTTTAAATTTTGAGCTTGTAAAACACACATACAGCTCATACAAAAAAATAGGGTATATAATATTTTCACGATTACATTTTATTTATACAGCAAATTAAGCATTGTGTTTTTTAAACTTATCCTACATAAACTTAATTTATTGTTAAATAATAAATTAAAAAACACTTATTTACAAAAAATAAAAGTTAAAAAAATGAAAAAGATAATCATAGCAAGTACCTCAACCCTGTTTGACGGAGATTACCTAGCGTATTTATTACCTACTTTACAAAATCACTTTAATAAAGTCAATACAATAACATTTGTTCCTTATGCACAACCAAGTGGCATTTCGTTAGACGATTATACAGCAAAAGTGGCAAAAGCTTTTTTAAAAATTGATAAAAAAGTTGTTGGTGTACACACCTTCGAAAATCCTGCTGAGGCCATTTTAAACGCGGAAGCTATTTTTACAGGTGGCGGAAATACTTTTTTGCTGGTTTCACAACTTTACAAATACGGTTTAATTGAAGCTATTGAAAAAGCGGTAAAAAGTGGAATTCCTTATTTAGGTTGTTCTGCCGGAAGTAATATTTGTGGCTTAACCATGGGGACAACTAATGATATGCCAATTGTTTATCCTCCAAGTTTTCAAACCTTAGCTTTGGTTCCATTCAATATAAACCCACATTATTTAGATCCAATTGAAGGGTCAACGCACATGGGCGAAACTCGTGAAACGCGAATTAACGAATTCCATAAAATAAATACACAACCTGTTTTAGGCCTACGCGAAGGAAGTTGGTTAGAAGTGATTGGTGATAAAATCACCTTACGCGGAGATTTATCTGCTCGTTTATTTCAACATAATAAACTTCCTATTGAGATTGAAACCGCATCAGATTTATCAGATTTAAAATAAAATTATAAGGACAGATTTTCTGTCCTTTTTTATTTATAGAATATTTTAAACATAAAATTCGTTGTTATACTAAACAACTGTTATGTTCAAAAAAATCAAACAAACCATACAGCTTTTTAAAAAGTTAGATATAGAAAAAATAGCTGCACTAAACGAAAAAGTCGATTTACAACAAGTTGTAGATACATTTTCTAGATTAGATGAGAATCAAATGAAAGGGATAATGAAGATGCTTTCTTCTGAAAAAAAGAAAAAAGAACTACCTCCTATTGATTCTGATTTTTATGATATGGGCGAAAAACTACCGCCCGAAGATCGAAAACTACAGTTACAAGTTCGTGCCTTTTTAGAAAAAGAAATTCAGCCAATAGTTAACGAACATTGGCTGCACGACTCCTTCCCTTTTGAAGTTATCCCTAAACTAGCCTCACTAAATATTTGTGGAATCACTTATCAAGGTTACGGATGTGCTGGAAAATCATCTTTACTCGACGGAATTTTAGCTAGTGAACTCGCACGAATCGATGCTTCAATAGCTACTTTTTTTGGCGTTCAAAGTGGCTTGGCTATGGGATCTATTTATCATTGTGGATCAGAAGCACAAAAACAGAAATGGCTTCCTAAAATGCAAAAATTAGAATTAATTGGAGCCTTTGGATTAACCGAACCCGAGGTGGGATCAGCAGCTTCGCAAGGTTTAACAACAACTTGTAAAAAAGTTGATGGTGGTTGGATTTTAAACGGTCAAAAAAAATGGATTGGAAATGCAACTTTTGCAGACGTAATTATAATTTGGGCGAAAGATGTTGAAGATGGACAAGTAAAAGGTTTTATTATTGAAAAAGATAACCCTGGATTTACTGTCGAGAAAATTAAAGATAAAATGGCCTTGCGCATAGTACAAAACGGTTTAATTACTTTAAAAGATTGTTTTGTAACAACGGAGAATAAATTAGAAAATGCCAATTCGTTTAAAGATACCGCAAAAGTATTACAAATGACAAGAGCTGGTGTGGCTTGGATGGCAGTTGGCGTGGCACGCGGCGCTTACGAAAACGCTTTAGACTACACATGTAAACGTGTCCAATTTGGTAAACCAATTGCATCTTATCAATTAATTCAGAATCATTTGGTCGAAATGCTTTCGAACTTAACCGCAATGCAAACTTTAGTTTATAGATTGTCTGAAATTCAAGATGATTCTAAATTAAAAGACGAACATGCATCGTTAGCAAAAGTTTTTTGTTCTCTTCGAACCCGAGATATCGTTTCTAAAGCTCGAGAAGTAATGGGCGGAAACGGAATATTACTTGAATACAATGTTGCTCGATTTTTAGCTGACGCCGAAGCGATTTACTCGTACGAAGGAACTAAAGAAATTAACTCATTAATTGTGGGACGAAGTATAACCGGTTTTTCAGCTTTTGTATAAAAACAAAAAAACTCCTTAGAAAATTCTAAGGAGTTTTGTAGAGCAGAAGACGAGGCTCGAACTCGCGACAACCTGCTTGGAAGGCAGGAGCTCTACCAACTGAGCTACTTCTGCAATAGTCTTTTTAAACTTCTATTAAGTTTTTGGAGCAGAAGACGAGGCTCGAACTCGCGACAACCTGCTTGGAAGGCAGGAGCTCTACCAACTGAGCTACTTCTGCAAT
>CANRKI010000156.1 GCA_947631175.1 uncultured Flavobacterium sp. | reverse complement strand
TCGAGCAATTCAAAGAAGAAGGTTACTTACGTTGGGATTCTTTAGGAGAATTCTTAGCATTACAAGCTTCTTTAGAGCACGTTTCTCAAACACAAGGTAACGCAAAAGCACAAGTTTTAGCAGATACTTTAGACGAGGCTAACGATAAATTCTTAGACACTGACAAATCACCAGGACGTAAATTAGGAACTATCGACAACCGTGGTTCACACTTCTACTTAGCAATGTATTGGGCACAAGCATTAGCTGCTCAAACTAAAGACGCTGAGTTAGCTGCAAAATTTGCTCCAGTTGCTGCTGCAATGACAGCTGGTGAAGAGACAATTAACGCTGAGTTAATCGCTTCTCAAGGTAAAGCACAAGCAATTAACGGTTACTACCAACCAAATGCCGACTTAACATCTAAAGCGATGCGTCCGTCTGCAACATTAAACGCAATTATCGACGCTATCTAATACATAGCATCTATATAAAACAAAACCCTCACTCTATTTTTAGTGAGGGTTTTTTATTTTTGGGCGTTCCGCCTCGGTTAAAATCTAAGTAAAAACATAAAGTTCCTTCGCTCGGCGGCGGGCTTTTCGCTAAATCTTTCATAAGTCAATTTCGAGAACCTCAATTGCCTTATAAAAGGATACCGCTACAATCCCTAACGCAAAAAAAGGCATAAAAAAAAGTGAGTCCAAAATTTCGAACTCACTTTTCTATATTTTAATCTTTACAATTTATTTTAAAACGGCACCCCGTTATCATCCTCAAAAGAGTTCATACTACTACCAAAAGCATCGTTAGCCGACGGTAAATTAAACCCAGAAGAGAACGTAACCGAATCATCATTCATTCGCGAAGGCAATTCACTAAAATCAATTTTATTCGAATCTAAATTATCAAACTTACCTTGCGAACCAATAAATTTTAACCGAATATTATCTAAACCACCATTACGGTGCTTTGCAACAATAAACTCGGCTTGACCTTGCGTCGGAGTTTCATCCTCATCATCCCAAGTATCTATTTTATAATATTCTGGTCTATAAATAAACGAAACAATATCGGCATCCTGCTCAATCGCTCCCGATTCACGAAGATCGGATAACAACGGACGTTTTGATGGCCCGCGCGTCTCAACAGCACGCGAAAGCTGCGAAAGTGCAATAACAGGAATATTTAGCTCCTTAGCTAAAGCTTTTAAGTTACGCGAAATTGTCGAAATCTCTTGCTCACGGTTTCCTCCTCCTTTGCCATTTCCTCCAGCTGTCATAAGCTGCAAATAGTCAATAATAATAATACCTATATCGTGTTTAGACTTTAAACGACGTGCCTTTGCACGCAAGTCAAAAATTGATAATGATGGTGTATCATCAATAAAAATTTTAGATTGTTCTAAATCTTTAACTTTAACTGTTAGTTGTTCCCATTCGTGTTCTTCTAAGTCTCCTTTACGTAATTTTTCTGAAGACAATCCTGTTTCAGCAGAAATTAAACGTGTAATTAACTGTACAGAAGACATCTCTAGCGAGAAAAACGCAACTGCCTTACTATATTGTATCGCAATATTACGAGCCATAGAAAGTACAAAAGCCGTTTTACCCATACCCGGACGAGCAGCAATAATAATTAAATCCGAAGGTTGCCAGCCCGAAGTTAAATTATCTAGTTCGTAAAAACCTGTTTTTACACCTACATCAACTCCTTCTTTAGCCTTAGATTCGATAACTGCTTTAGCCTGGTTTACTAAACTTTGGGCAGTTTCTTCACTTCGTTTTGTATTTCCTTGGGCAACATCATAAAGTCGTGCCTCGGCTTTATCTAATAAATCAAAAACGTCGGTTCCTTCATCATAAGCTTCCTCAATAATTTCATTAGAAATGCGAATTAAACTGCGCTGAATAAATTTTTGTAAAATAATACGCGAGTGGTATTCGATGTGAGCAGAAGAGGAAATGCGTTGTGTTAATTCAATCAAATACATATCACCTCCAACACGATCTAATTTTCCCATTTTTCTCAATCTTTCAGAAACCGAAAGAATATCAATAGGCGCTCCATCTTGAAAAAGCGTTACAATGGCTTCGTATATAAGTTGGTGTGCTTCTTTGTAAAATGCTTGTGGAACTAAAATATCAATAACTTCATCAACCCCTTTGGTATCAATCATCATGGCACCAAGTACGGCTTCTTCCATCTCAAGAACTTGAGGTGGTAGTTTACCTTTTTCAAGGCTAATTAAGGTAGATTTGTCTAATTTGACAGGAGATACTTTATTTAAATTTTCCATGGTACAAAAGTACAAATAAAAGCTTGTGTTGCTTTTTAAATTAATATATAATTTAGAAATTGAAGATATAAATCTTTTTGGGGATTAAAAAATCCGATATCATAAAAAAATGATATCGGATTAATTTTTATATAATTGGTATTTTTATTCGTTAAAAACACCCATTTTACAATATTTATCAATACGTTCGGCTTTTAATTTATCCATTGGGATTTGTTTTAACTCAGCATAAGTATTTAAAATATAATCTTTAACGGTTTCAAAAGTTTGTTCTCTATCGTAATGAGCTCCACCAAGAGGTTCTGGGATAATCTCATCGATTAATCCATTTTTCTTCATGTCAAAAGCAGTTAACTTTAAAGCTTCAGCAGCACGTTCTTTATGCTCCCAGCTTCTCCATAAAATAGAAGAACAAGATTCTGGAGAAATAACAGAATACCATGTATTTTCTAACATGTAAACTTTATCTCCTACTCCAATACCTAATGCACCACCAGATGCACCTTCACCAATAATTATTGTAATAATTGGCACTTGGATACGAAACATTTCGTAAATGTTACGAGCAATAGCTTCACCTTGTCCGCGTTCTTCAGCTTCTAATCCTGGGTATGCACCCGGAGTATCAACTAAAGTAATTACAGGGATACCAAATTTTTCGGCCATACGCATTAAACGTAATGCTTTGCGGTAACCTTCTGGGTTTGCCATACCAAAGTTACGGTATTGACGGGTTTTAGTGTTAAATCCTTTTTGTTGACCAATAATCATGAATGATTGATCCCCAATTTTACCTAAGCCACCAATCATGGCTTTATCGTCTTTAACTCCACGATCACCAAAAAGTTCTAAAAATGTATCTCCACATAATGCTTTAACGTAATCCATTGTATACGGACGGTTTGGGTGTCTAGATAATTGGACACGTTGCCAAGCAGTAAGGTTTTGATATATGTTTATTTTGGTTTCTTCTAATTTTTGTTGAATTTGAGCACTTGCGGCAGAAACGTCAACATCAGACTCTTTACCTAAAACTTCGCATTTAGCTAATTGCTCTTCAAGCTCTTTAATAGGTAATTCAAAATCTAAATATTCCATGTTAAGTTGATTTGAAATTTAGTTTGGCTTACAAAGATAAAGTTTTCCTTTAAAAATCAATATTATTTACTGATTTGTTTTGCGCTATTATAATTCTTAATTATTACATTTAAAAAAATGGTTGTCAATATGATAGCACCACCGATATAAAATTCGGTTCCCATTTTTTCTGTTTCAGGAAATAATATAACGGCTAAAATAATTCCATAAATAGGCTCCAAGTTAATCGATAACATTACCGTATATGGCGATATATGTTTCATAATATCAATAGAACCGACAAACGGATAAGCTGTACAAATGACTCCTAAAATTGCTAAAAATATCCAATCATTTGTTGTTAATGTATAAAACGAAGGGTTGAATTCGCCTGTAAAAAACATGTAAATGGATAAAATGGCTACACCACCAACAATTTCGTATACCGAGATTAATGAAGGTGTGTAATTTTGAGCAAATTTGGCATTAATTATCGAGAACAAAGCGGATAAAAAAGCGGCTAAAAGTGTGAGTAAAATTCCGTTTAAAAACAAACCTCCTGTTACACCATAAATTAAATATAATCCAAAGATTACAAATAATCCAAAAAGCACTTCGTACCAAATTATTTTGCGTCCGTAAAAAATTGGCTCTAACAAAGAGGCAAAAAATGCTCCGGTTGATAAAGTTGCCAAAGTAGTTGATACGTTTGAAATTTCGATCGCTTTAAAAAATGCAACCCAATGTGCTGCAATTACACCACCAGCAAGTAAAAACTTTATAGCAGTTTTGGTATCTAATTTTAAACTTATCTTTTTAATTTTTGCATAAATATAAATGACTATCAAAGCGATAGTCATTCTATACCATGTTTTTGCGGAAGCGGAGGTTTGGATTAATTCGCCCAAAACCCCAGTAAATCCCCATATTAAAACTATAAAATGTAGTTGTAAATAGCTTTTAAATTTATCGTTTTGCATTTCGTAATAAGAAAAAGGCTAGTATACCGTATGTTATATTTGGTAACCATACAGCTAGCATAGGTGATATGGATGATTTCTCGGCTAATGTTCCAAAAATTTTATCAAAAAATATGTAGGTAAAGGCTAACATAATTCCTATAGCTAAATTCACCCCCATTCCTCCTCTTCGTTTAATTGAAGAAACAGAAACAGCAATGAAAAGCCGAAATAGGAATGCTGTAACGTCTGTATTTAACTACCTCATAGGTATTGATGTTTGATGAACCTCGCACCTTTTCTTTCTCAATAAAATCGTCTAACTCTTTTAAGGTCATCGTTTCAGCGGCGTAAATAACGGGAGTTAAATCATCAACATCAAAATCGAATTTCATGATTTTTTTGTTTTCACTCTCTAACACATCATCTAACTCACCAATAGTTCTTTTTTTATAAGAATATAAGGTATAAGTTGTGTCAGACTCGTTAAATTTAATACGACTTGCTGATATTTTATGATCAATTTTATTGTCTTTAAATTTTGTATACGAAAAGTCGTATCCTGTTTTTGAGCTATAAACAAAGTTGCTTACGTAAATAAACTCGTTTTGACTAATTTGTCTATAAACATCTTGACTTTGCCTAATATCGGATCCGTTTTTTAAGTAGGTATATCTAAAATCATTATAGCCTTTACTTGCGTTTGGTACTAAAAAAAAGCCCATAATTATGGCAAAAACACATACAATACTTGCTCCTATTATGTACGGACGTAAAAATCTACCAAAAGAAATTCCGGAACTTAATATGGCTACAATCTCGGTATTATTTGCCAATTTAGAAGTAAACCATATTACCGATAGAAACAGAAGTATCGGGAATAACATGTTAGCAAAATAGATCGTAAAGTCAAGATAATAAAGCATAATCTTGTCAATCGGAACATTTTTAGCTAGCATTTTATTTACTTTTTCTGCCACATCGACTATAATCCCAATTGGGATAAACATAATCAGCATCACAAAAAAAGTGGCTAAATAGCGTTTTAATATGTATCTATCGATAATTTTTAGCATACAAATTTTGGTATAACGGTTTGTTAAACTTACAATTTATTATTCATTTGGTTCACCATTTTATCTTTCCATTCGCGGAAAGTTCCTGCTAAAATTTGACGTCTAGCTTCGCGAACCAACCACATATAGAAACCTAAGTTGTGAATAGTAGCAATTTGTTTTGCTAAATACTCATCAGCTACAAATAAATGGCGTAAGTATGCTTTAGAATATTCTAAATCTACAAAAGTGTGTCCCATTTCGTCGATTGGCGAAAAGTCGTCGGCCCATTTTTTATTTTTGATATTGATAGATCCGTAAGCTGTAAATAACATTCCGTTACGTGCGTTACGTGTTGGCATAACACAGTCGAACATATCAATTCCTAAAGCAATATTTTCTAAAATGTTAATTGGCGTACCAACTCCCATTAGGTAACGTGGCTTATCTTTTGGTAAAATAGCGGTTACTACCTCTGTCATTGCGTACATTTCTTCTGCAGGTTCACCAACAGATAATCCTCCAATAGCATTACCTTGTGCACCAACATTAGCAATATATTCTGCAGATTG
>CANRKI010000155.1 GCA_947631175.1 uncultured Flavobacterium sp. | reverse complement strand
ATTGTTTTGATAATTTTATCAGGCGATAAATATAGTAATGTTTTTTTACAAATGTTATTTTTACGTTAAAAAAAAATCTTTTTTAATTATTTTTTAAATGTATCTTTTTTTTAGTTTTAACCTATATAAATAATTTTTATTGTTTATTTTTAAGACTAAGTGAAATATTTTTTTTTAGATTAAATCTTTAAGAGATATTTGTATTGTATAATTAATTCAAAAAAATGAAAAAAATACTTTTAGTTACTTCAATTTTTTTGTCGTTTTTTGGTTTTGCACAAAATGGAAAATCTAACCTAAAATGGAATGATAAACAAACTTTGTTTTCCGACAGAATTTATACTGTTCCTCAATTCCAGGTTGAAAATTACAATTATGATGCGGCTTCTAAATCAATAAGCTATAGCGAGCTTATAAAAGTCAATCAAGCCATAGATATCAAATCGTTTAAAATAACAAATGTTGTATACGAAAACATTGATATAAATAAGTACAAAGATATTTCTATAGAAAACATTCCATCTGCGTTGCAATTTAAAATCAGCAACACTAATTCTGATGGGCAAAACTTTGGACTTTTAAATCTTAATCCTATAATTAAAGATGGAAATTCTTTTAAGCGAATTATTTCTTTCGACTATAATTATAGTGATCAAGCCGGGTTTAGAAACACCACCAATAACATTATCGGAACTTCAAATTCAGTCTTAGCTTCTGGAGAATGGTTTAAATTTCGCATCGATCAAAATGGCGTTTATAAAATTGACCGTGCTTTTTTAAATCAACTAGGAATCCCTAATTCTGTTGACCCAAGAACAATAAAAATATACGGAAATGGCGGAAAACCTCTTCCTCTAAAAAACAGCGATAATTTATATTTTGATTTACCCGAAATTGCCATTCAGGTCGAAGGTGAAAATGATGGTATTCTAAACGATACTGATTTTATTCTTTTTTATGGAAAAGGTGTTTATGGTTGGGACGAAGAAAACTTATCTCATTTAAATGTTTACGATAATAACACATATTATTATATTACTTATGGCGGAGATCATGGAAAACGGATTACAAATATCAATCAACCATCGGCTAACGCAACCATAAATTACAACTCATTTGAAGATCGTGTTTTTCATGAAAAAAACTTAGTAAACATTGGTAAACTAGGACGTAAATGGTTTGGTGAAGTTTTTAATATAAACAATACACAAAACTTCAATTTCGACTTGCCTAATCTTATAAATTCCGAACCGGTTCGCTTGACTTCTGTTGTAGCAGCCAGCTCACCCAATCCTTCGTCTTTTACATTTTCTGTAAATAATCAAGTAATAACAACCGCTAATTTAGGTCCTGTCACAAATGACTTTTATGCTTTTGAACGCTATGTTGATCAATCATTTAACCTTAATACTAATAGCGCTAATGTAAGTATCTCGTTTAATAACAACGGAGTTCCGTCTGCAAACGGATACTTAGATTACATTGCTTTAGATTATAAAAAACGTCTTGAAGGTTATGATAAACAATTTTCTTTTCGAGTAAAAGATGCTGCAAATCAAATTGGAATTGGTTCGTACAACTTCGTTAACGCATCAAGCATTTCAAAGATTTGGGACATTTCTGATCATCAAGAAGTGAAAACAGTTGCCACAAACACTGCAGCAAGTTTTTCGTTCAAAGCCCAACTGGGAGAAGTAAAAGAATATTTAGCAATCGCTAATAACGACTTTTACAAACCAATTATGATAAGCAATCCTAGAGTTGCAAACCAAAACTTAAAAGGAACCATTTTTGCAGATGGCGATGTAGACTATTTAATTTTAACATCACCCGATTTACGATCAGCAGCAGAGCGCCTTGCACAATTTCACAAAACAAAATCGGGCCTAAATACCAAAGTTGTTCTTGTCAATACTATTTACGAGGAATTTTCTGCTGGCAAACAAGATATTTCTGCGTTACGAAATTTTGTTCGTTATGTATATTTAAACGCCTCGTCTCCAGACAAAAGAGTTAAATATTTAAATATGTTTGGAGACACCAATTACGACTATACAAATGAAATGTCTAAGGATAATAAAGTACCTTCGTTTTATTATTTGAACTACTATTTAGGCACAACAGCGAATTCACACACACAAACCTCATTTGTTACCGACGATTTTTTTGTCTTAATGGATGAAGAAGAAGGTTTTATTACCGATCAAGCTTACGGAAATTTAGACATAGCCGTAGCTCGTATGCCTTTCATATCTTTAACGCAAGCAAACATTACCGTCGACAAAGTAATCAATTACAACACAATTGAAAATACAGGTCGTTGGAAAAATAACTACATTGCATTAGCCGATGATGTTGATTCAATAGGCGACATTAGCCTTGAAACTTCTTTAAACGAGATGGTCGAAGAACTAGAAACATACAAACCCTTCTTTAACATCAATAAAATTTATACTGACGCTTACGTGCAAGAAGTGACCTCTGGCGGACCACGTTATCCGAAGGCTAAAGCAGATTTTTTGCAAGCAATTAACAACGGTGCCTTAATGGTTAATTATTTAGGACATGGAGGTGAATACGGCTTAGCGCAAGAAAGGCTATTAGAAATTAGCGACATCGAAAATTTAAACAACATTAATCGACTGCCTGTTTTTGCAATCATTACATGTGAATTTACACGTTTTGACTTAGGCACTGAGCTCTCTGGTGGCGAACGTTTATTTTTAAAGAAAAATGCTGGAGCAGTAGGACTATTTGCCACAACACGTAAAATTTACATTACTAACGCTAATGAGTTTACAAAAAAACTATCAGAAGTTTTATTTAGCTACAACTCCAACAACTACCCAACAATAGGAGAAGCTTTACGTTTAACCAAAAATCAATTTGCAAACAACGAAAAGGCTGTAGTTTTTTGCATTGGTGACCCAGCCTTACAATTGGCAATTCCAAAACCAAAGGTAGAATTAACTCATATAAATGGAACTGAAATTTCGGATTCTGTACCCTCTCTACGCGCTTTAGATTTAGTAAAATTAGCAGGTAACGTTACAGATGAAAACGGAAATTTATTATCAAATTTCAATGGAGATTTAGCAATTCAAATTTTTGATAAGGACATAGATCGAAAAACTTTAGCAAACGATGGAGTTATTGTCGGTGGCGTTCCCTATCAGATGGATTTCAAAACTTTAGGTGAAACTATTTTTAGAGGTAATGCATCAGTTGAAAACGGAAAATTTGAAATTGAATTTGTTGTACCCAAAGACATCAGAATCCCAATAGGAAATGGAAAAGCAAGTTTTTACGCATTAAAAAACGGAACTATTTTAAACGATTACACCGGCTACAATAATACACTAAAAATTGGTGGAGTAAACGAAAATGCAACTCAAGACAATAATCCACCAACTTTACAGTTATATATGAATGACGAAACTTTTATTTCTGGAGGAATCACTAATAATTCACCATTATTACTAGCGAATTTGGAAGATGAAAATGGAATAAATACAGCTAGTGGAATTGGCCATGACATGGTTGCAATTTTAGATGGTAACGAAAATGACCCGTTTGTTTTAAACGATTATTACGAAACCGAAGCTAATAATTTTAGAAAAGGAACAATCAAATACCCGTTTAATAATCTTGAAAAAGGATCACACACCCTAACTGTTAAAGCTTGGGATGTTTACAACAACTTGGTGACATCTGAAATTCAGTTTGTGGTTACAGAAAGCGAAAGCCTAGAAATTGATCGCGTATTAAACTATCCAAACCCTTTTGTAGATTATACTGAATTTTGGTTTCAACACAACCGTCCAACCGAACCACTACAAGTGCAAGTTCAAATATTAACGGTAACCGGAAAAATAGTAAAAACAATTAACCAAATAATAACCACCGACGGATTTTTATCACGTGATATAATTTGGGACGGAAAAGACGATTTCGGAGATCGTATCGGAAAAGGGGTTTATGTTTATAAATTAAAAGTAAAATCTACTCTATCAGGTCAACAAGCAGAGAAAATTGAAAAGCTTGTGATTTTATAAGAATATAGTATATTTGTGTAATTAACTTTCAAACGAATGAGAAAAATATCCATATTGTCACTTTGTGCAATTTTAGGTCAAGGTGTTTACGCGCAACAAGAAATAGCATTACCTAAAGATTTTAACCCTATTACAACAGGTGTTCCTTTTTTGCTAATCAATGCAGATGCTCGCTCTGCTGGTATGGGAGACATGGGAGTAGCAACTAGTCCAGATGCATTTTCTCAACAACATAATGCTGCAAAATATGCGTTTTCAGAAAAACAACAAGGTTTTGCTATAAGCTACACGCCCTATATGGCAAAAATTGCAAGCGACATTTCGTTAGCCCAATTAAACTATTTTAATAAATTAAACGACCGTAGTGCAATTGGTGCAAGCTTTCGTTATTTTAGAATGGGAGATATTGAATTGATGGAATCTTATGATGCAATTCCTGTTGTAGTTTCACCAAACGAATTAGCTGCTGACATATCATGGTCTATAAAACTTTCAGAAACTTTTTCAGGTGCTGTAACCATACGCTATATCAACTCAAATTTAAAAATCCCAATAGATAACGAATCAGGAAGTGCAAGTTCAGTTGCGGTAGACTTATCAGGTTATTATCAATCTGACATCATCCAAAACAATGGATTTGACGGTCGTTTCAAAGCTGGTTTTGCAATCCAAAATATTGGACCAAAAATCAAATACACAGACGATGAACTTTCTGAAAACTTTTTACCAACAAACTTACGTTTAGGAGCTGGTTATGATTTTATTTTAGACCAATACAACAAGGTATCTGTTTACGGGGAGGTAACTAAATTATTAGTACCTACACCTACACCTCCTGCCCCAACTTTTATAGACTTAAACGGAGACGGTGAAAGAGATTCGAATGAACCTATTAATTACCACACAAAAGAATACAGAGAAAAAGGATGGTTATCTGGAATGTTTAGTTCTTTTGGAGATGCACCTGGTGGCTTTAGTGAAGAAATGAAAGAGTTCACTTGGGCTTTGGGTGGTGAATACGTTTACCAAGATTCGTTTGCATTCCGCTTAGGATACTTTCACGAAAGTGAATACAAAGGAGCAAGACAATACGCAACATTAGGAGCAGGTTTCAAATACAACATTGTAACCATTGATGTTTCTTATTTATTTGCGACAAGTAAAATACAAAACCCACTTGAAAACACCTTACGTTTTTCACTGACATTTAATTTCGGAAAAAATAATTATAAATAATATTTTAAGTTTTAATCATAAATAAAATCCAAACCTTTTTTAAGTTTGGATTTTTTTACCTCAATATTTCTCAAATGAAAGAAATTAAAACTGATGTAACTTTTAAAGTTTACGACTCAATAAATAAACTTGAAGAGCCTATTCAAAATCTAATGCTACAAGCCGTTGAAATACGCAAAAAAGCATACGCTCCTTATTCAAACTTTAGAGTTGGAGCTGCCATTTTATTAGACAATGGAAAAGTTGTCACTGGTTCAAACCAAGAAAATGCAGCATATCCCTCAGGATTATGTGCAGAACGTACAGCAATTTTTTACACAGGAGCAAATTACCCAGACCAAAAAATTATAGCAATTGCGGTTTCAGCATGTTCAGATACAAAAATTACCAAAGCCCCTATTCCTCCTTGTGGGGCTTGTCGTCAATCTATGTTTGAATATGAAGTTAAGCAAAGCGAACCCATCAAATTATTTTGCATGGGTGGTGAAGGTGAAATAATTGAATCGCATTCAATAAGCAATATTTTACCGTTTCATTTCGACAGATCAATGTTGTAGAAATAAAAAAAAGCAATCTTTTAAAAGATTGCTTTTTTTTGTGACGATGGCAGGATTCAAACCTGCAACCTCTTGAGCCGTAATCAAGTGCGCTATTCAGTTG
>CANRKI010000154.1 GCA_947631175.1 uncultured Flavobacterium sp. | reverse complement strand
CAACAAGCTATGAGCTGTTGTTCTACAATAAATATTGATAGCTGTTGCCATAAAGATTTGGATCATGATAGTTCAAAAAAAATGTCATGTAAAGATTTTGGTTGTGTAAATCAAATAAATCTAGGAGTAACTTTATCAGTAACCAACTTCTCTCCTATTAATTTAATTAACTTTAAATTAAAAAAAATTTATTCTCATAAAGAAGTTTTCTATTCTTCAAACTACAATGCTATTTGGCAACCGCCTAAAATAGCTTAAATCTATCTCTTTTGCGTATTTATTTACGCTTGAACTGTCTATTTTCAGACATCTCTTTTTACGATTAAAATGTTTTTACAGGTTTAATTGTAAACCAATCCATGTGTTACAAAAGTTTGTTTGTCAGGATTTTATCTAATTAAATTGAAATTTACATTTCTTTTTAAAAGAAAACAATCTGAATAATATCAAACAAAAGCTTTATTAATAGCTAGTAATTCTAGTTGATTTTAGTTTACAACAAACATCTGTTTCCTTTTTTAAACGTAATCAAACAACTGACATTTCAATTTTTATTTAACACGCCCTTTAATCATTTAAGGTGCGAAACTAGTTCTATAATTTCTTATTTAAATTAAGTAATTACAGCTTTTATATTGGAATTAGTCAGCTTAGAAATATTCAATTAATAAAAAACAAAACAACATGAAATTATTTCAATCAACAATATTAGCTATTGCTGCAATGGCAACATTTACAACTGCAACTGCACAATCAAATAAAAAAGTTACAAAAACAGTAGCAATCAACGGCAATTGTGGAATGTGTAAAAAAACAATAGAAACAGCCGCAAACAGTAAAGATGTAAAATTAGTTTGGTCGCCTGAAAGTAAAACAGCAACACTGACTTACAATCCATCGAAAACAAATGTAGACAATGTTTTAAAACGTGTTGCAGATGCAGGTTACGACAATGAAAGCTACGAAGCTAAAGAAGAAGTTTATAAAAAATTACACGGTTGTTGCCAATATGATCGCTCATTAAAAGCTACGAAATAATTCTTTAATAATTTAAATTTTAAACACATGTTTTCATTCAAAAATATAGCAACTACGTTATTAGTAGTTTTCGGATTTGCCTTTTCACAGGCACAAATTAAAATTGGCGATGCGTTGCCAGCAATAACATTACAAAACTACAACGGAAAAACCGTTAAATTAAACTCTTTTAAAGGAAAAGCTGTTCTAATAGATTTTTGGGCTTCGTGGTGTGCGCCTTGCAGAGTAGCAAATAAAAATTTAGTTAAACTGAATCAAAAATATGCGAGTCAAGGATTAACCATGGTAAGTATTTCGATAGATACCGATGACGCGAAATGGAAAAAAGCAATTGCCAAAGATAAAATGACGCATGCTCAACTTATAGATCCTAAGGGATTTAAAGCGCCAGCGGCAATCAAATTTGGAGTAGAAGCTTTACCTGCAGCTTACCTATTTGATAAAAATGGAAAACTTGTAGCTATAAACCCTACAGACAAACAAATTATTGATCAACTAAAAAAATAAAAAAACATGACAACTAAATATATATCATTCTTAGCCGCAACTTTTTTAAGTTTAGTAGCCACTACAACTCAAGCGCAAGTAAAAAAAGCTGAAATCATGGCAACCGGACTTACTTGTTCACTATGCTCAAACGCGATTAACAAGCAACTAGAGGCAATGCCAACAGTTGCAAATGTTGAAACCGATTTAAATACGAACACATTTGTTATCACTTTTAAAGACGATAATTTTGTAGAGCCTGTTGTTTTGAAAGATGCTGTTGAAAAAGCAGGATTCTTTGTCGGATCAATGGTTGTAACAATGAATCTAAACTCGGATATGATTAAATCTGAAAACAGTTTTGTGATAAACAACAACACTTTTAATCTTATCGATAAAAAATCAGTGCGTGCTGGTGAATCTAAATTTAAGATTGCAAACAAAGGTTTTGTGACTCAAAAAGAATATAAAAAATTAGCCAAATCAAATGCTAAAAACGAATCATATTTAGCAAATGAGAAACAAGTGTATCACCTTCAAACCATTTTATAATGAAGTTTAAAGCACTTATTCTCGTTGTTTTTATAGGAATTAGCAGTCAGGCTCAAGAATTATTTGTGGTTACGGAACCCGCAAGTAACGCACCAGCCGGAGCCGTTAGCGCTCGCGTTGGTCAATCGCTAGTAAAAAACAAAAAGTTTGGCGATCAATTGTATGTTCTTGCGCCCGAGGTAACTTGGGGGATAAACAAAAACTTAATGGTTCGTGGATCGGCTTACTTCGATAATCTGAATTCAGGTCTTGGTTTTACTGGAGCCAGTGCTTACGCTAAATATCGTTTTTTATCAACTGATGATATCCAAAGTCATTTAGAATGGCGGGTTACGGAAAATACAGTTACAGCCAAGCAGCTATTCTTCAAGATGCGATTGATTTAAACGGAATGAATTCTGGAATGGAAGTTGGAATCGTTGCTACGCAGTTAATTAAAAAAGTTGCAATTAGTTCATCACTTAGCTACGTTAAAGCGTTTGATAATAACAATTTCAAATTCCCTGATCATTTGGGTTCCGATGCTATCAATTACTCGTTATCTGTTGGAAAATTGATGTATCCAAAAAAGTATACCAACTTTAAAGAAACAAACATCAATTTAATGTTTGAGTTATTGGGACAAACCAATACTGCAAACGGGAAATCGTATTTAGATGCTGTTCCTTCGGTACAATTTATCATCAACAGTCAAGCTCGAATTGATGTGGCTTACAAAAAACAATTGTATAGCTCAATGGATCGTTTAACTGGTGATGGTATTTTCTTAAAGTTAGAATACACTTTCTTTAATGTTTCAAACTAACTAGAATAGCTATCGCTTCTCTTTTAAAGATGATGAAATAGCGAGTCAACAGATAAAATTCAATATTTTTTTAGAAAGTCTTTCCGATGGTTTTCATTCCATCGGCAGGCTTTCTATATTCTAAAATTTAAAACATTAATCAAATAATAAATTACAAAACCCATATTTAAAAATGAAAAAACTATTTTACCTCGTTTTTATAAGCTTGATATTTGGCTCAATACAGGCACAAATTTTAGACCCTGTTCAATGGGAAGCTAAAATTGAGAAACAAAACACCAATGAATTTACGATAACATTAAGCGGAGAAATTGAACCAAATTGGCACGTTTACTCGCAATTTACGCCCGATGACGGACCGCTTCCTACGACATTTACTTATCATAATTTTGAGAAAAACTTTGAATTAATAGGAACTGCAGAAGAAAGTGAAACCAAACGCGCTTACAACCCCATTTTTGAAGTAGATGAAATATTTTTTGAAGACCGCGTTCAATTTACTCAAAAAATAAAACAAATTAATGCTGAACAAACCAAGTTTCAGTTGGAATTGTTTTATCAAGTTTGCCTAGAAAGTTGTATTAGTGAAGTAAAATATTTTGAATTTGATTTAACAACGCTAACTGTAAAAGAAGTAACAGCAGAAAGTATTGAAAATCAAAAAAACGAAAGCAATATCGAAGAAAGTACAAGTCCTAAAGAAGATTCTGCAGTAAAAGCCACAACCGATTCAAATAATAAAGGATTACTAACCATTTTCTTTGTTGCCTTTTTATCTGGATTCGCTGCTTTGCTTACTCCTTGTGTTTTCCCAATGATTCCAATGACCGTAAGTTTCTTTACCAAACAAAGTAAAACACGTGCTAAAGGTATTAAAAATGCCATATTCTATGGATTATCAATTATCATAATCTACGTTTTTCTTGGATCTGTCGTTACAGTTTTATTTGGAGCTGATTCATTAAATGCCTTGTCAACCAACGTTTGGTTTAATCTTGCTTTCTTTGTGTTGTTAGTTGTTTTTGCGAGTTCTTTTTTAGGGGCTTTCGAAATTATGCTACCGCAATCATGGGCGAATAAAGTGGACAAACAAGCTGATAAAGGCGGTTTCATCGGAATCTTATTCATGGCATTAGCTTTAGCAATTGTTTCGTTTTCTTGTACAGGACCAATAATCGGGACACTTTTAGTTGAAGCCGCATCAACCGGTGGAATTGCTCCAATAGTTGGAATGCTTGGTTTTAGTACAGCATTGGCCTTACCATTTATGTTATTTGCACTTTTCCCTGGTTGGTTGAATACATTACCAAAATCTGGAGGTTGGTTAAACACCGTAAAAGTAACTTTAGGATTTTTAGAACTAGCACTTGCTTTCAAATTCTTATCGAACGCAGATTTAGTTTTACAATTGCATTGGTTAGAACGTGAAACTTTCTTAGCTATTTGGATTGCTATTTTTGGAACAATGGCTTTTTATTTATTCGGAAAAATTAGACTCCCAAATGATTCGCCAACTACACATATTTCAGTTGGTAGATTGCTAACAGGTTTGTTTGTATTAAGTTTCACGGTCTATTTAATTCCAGGATTATGGGGCGCACCATTAAAAGTTATTAGTGGCTTCCCTCCTCCGTTAACTTATAGCGAATCTCCGAACGGCGTAGGTGGATCAAATAAGACGATTCAAACAGCCGAAAATGCATTGCCAGAAGGCGCTCATAATGGTCCACATGGATTAATAGCCTTTACAGATTACGAAAAAGGTATGGCTTACGCAAAATCAATAAATAAACCTGTGATGCTAGATTTCACTGGCTTTGCGTGTGTAAATTGCCGAAAAATGGAAGATTATGTATGGTCAGATGCACGTATTTTGACTTTATTACAGAACGATGTAGTTTTAATTTCATTGTATGTTGATGATAAACGTGAACTACCAGAAAACGAACGTTACATATCTCCTGAAACAGGAAAGAAAATAAAAACGATTGGTCAAAAATGGAGTGATTTCCAGATTACACGCTACAAAGCAAATGCACAACCTTATTATTTAGTTTTAGATAACGAAGGGAACAGTTTAACAGAACCCGCAGGATATATGCCTGATATCTCAGAATATGAAACTTGGCTTAAAGATGGTATTGAAAAATATAATTTAAAAAATTAAATTATATTTCTATATTCATATTTTAAGCAGCTTTTGTTTAAAAAACTAGGACGACTTTATTTTTAAGTTCTTTTATTTCAAAATAAAAATCTTACGATTCAATTTACATATCATCTATCTTTCTATAAAATCTACGATCAGACTTTTAGCTTTCAGATTATAACAAATATCTATTTTATAGTATCCTAAAATGTCCAATCATTGGTTTTAAATAACTAAAGTTGATTATTTATTTTTTTTTTAAAACGAGGGAGTTTTTAGTTCTGGCCTCCCTTGTTTTTTTATTGAATATATTTAACATTTAAGAAACTTTTTAATTGTATTTAGCTTCTTTTCAGAAAAAAAATCACTAAAAAAAAACACAAAACAATATTTTTTATTATTCATTTAAATACAAACAGATTCAATTAACCCAAAAAAACAACTGATTAGTAATAATTTAAAACAAAAAAAATGTCCACCCATTTGTCCACCCCTGTTTTTAAGAAAATAATATTGTGTTCATTAGTTTTGGAAAAACTTAGAAAATAATTGTATCCAATTACTTTTTGTAAAAAACAATGTAATTAAAAAGCGCTTATATATTTGTTATTTAAACCGAGAAATTTTTAACCAAAAGATTCTCGGTTTGTTTTATAATAAGACTAATGCAAATTTGAAATATCATAAAAAAATACTTTTTTACTTGATTTTATTTTAACACTAAAAAAATAACAGGACTGACATTGGTTTAATGTATCAATAAATTCATCTTTGACAGACCAATAAATAACATTAAAAATCAATCAATTTAATTACCCCCAAGGGCTTAACTTAAAAATATTTAAATGAAAAAACTTTACTTATTATTATTGACAATGTTACTCTCAATGTCCATTTACGCTCAGGAAGTTTCTATAGGAAC
>CANRKI010000153.1 GCA_947631175.1 uncultured Flavobacterium sp. | reverse complement strand
ACTGCTGCTGCTGCAAAGAAAGCCAAGTTCCAACCATGAAATTTACCTAAGTAAACACATAAAGCACCACCAAGTAAAGCACCGATATTGATTCCTGAATAGAAAAGGCTGAAACCTGCATCACGACGTGGGTCTCCCTCTTTATATAATTCACCTACCATTGATGAGATGTTTGGTTTAAAGAAACCTGTTCCAATAATGGTTAGCGTAATTCCGTAATAAAAAAATTGTTCTGGGTTTAATCCAATTAAAAGGTTACCAATAACCATTACTGCTCCTCCAAATACTAAGGATTTTTTGAAACCTAAAATTTTGTCGGCAAAAACCCCTCCAATAAAAGTAAAGGCATAAACAAAGGCTTGTATTGCTCCGTATTTTAAGTTAGCTTCTTTACCAGATAACAACAGCATATCTGTCATAAAAATGGCTAAGACACCACGCATTCCGTAAAAGCAGAAACGTTCCCACATTTCTACTAAAAACAAATACCATAATTGTTTTGGATATTTTCCTTCAAAATTTTGGATTTGCTCTAATGTAATTTTATCGCTCATTATTGTATTTTAAGGGTTATTTAAATTCAGGATTTTTTATTTGAGACTCGAAATTTACTAAAAAAGTATAATTTGAACGTATTCTTTAGAGACAAAATGTAAAAAAGGAAGCAAATAATGATTTATTTTGATAGAAAAACGCTCAAAACTTTATATTATTTAAAGTGATGAGCGTTTTAAAAGTGTTATAATTATAGATTATTTTCGATAAAATCTGTCATTTTTTGGTATAAGTGTAATCTGGTATTACCGCCGTAAATTCCGTGGTTTTTATCCGGATACATCATCCACTCAAACTGTTTATTGGCATTTATTAAGGCTTTAACCATTTCGTATGAGTTTTGTACGTGTACGTTGTCGTCCGCAGTTCCGTGTACTAATAAAAAGTTTCCTTTTAGTTTATTCACGTGATTAATTGGTGAGTTGTCATCGTATCCAGATGGATTTTCTTGTGGTGTACGCATATAACGCTCGGTGTAAACGGTGTCGTAATATCTCCAAGATGTAACAGGAGCAACTGCGATGGCCATTTTAAAAGTATCGTTTCCTTGAAATAAACAATTTGATGACATGAAACCACCATACGACCAACCAAAAATACCAATTCTGTTCGCATCAATATATTTGTTTTTTGCCAGTTCTTGTGCTGCTTCAATTTGATCTTGTACTTCGTACTTTCCTAATTGTTGATAAGTAATTTTTTTAAAATCTGCTCCTTTATATCCTGTTCCACGACCATCAACACAAGCTACAATATATCCTTTTTGTGTTAACATAGCAAACCAATAATCGTCTGTACCGTTCCAAGCATTATCTACTTGTTGTGATCCTGGACCTGAATATTGATACATAAAAACAGGATATTTTTTGTTTGGATCAAAATCTGTTGGTTTTAAAACCCAAGCATTTAATGTGTTTCCTGATTTGGTTTTAATTTCTAAAAACTCTTTTTTAGGTAGTTTGTAGTTGCTTAATTTTTGCTCTAAAGCAGAATTTTCGATTAGCACTTTAACTTCGCCCGAGTTTGTATTTACCATTGTATAGGTTGGCGCTTGTGTTGCTGATGAGAATGTGTTGATGAAATAAGCAAAATCGGGACTAAAAGTAGCCGAGTTGGTACCGTTTTGTTTTGATAATCGTTTTTTATTTTTTCCATTTAAACCAATACTATACACATCTCGATTTATAGAACCATTTTCGACAGATTGATAATAAACCGTTTTGTTTTTGGCATTGTATCCATAATAATTAGTTACTTCCCAATTGCCTTTTGTTACTTGGTTTTTAAGTTTTCCGTTTTTATCGTAGTGGTAAATATGGTTGTATCCATCTTTTTCGCTAGTCCAAATAAAGCTATTGTCGTTTAAAAATGTTAGGTTATCTGTAACATCAACATAAGCTTTATCTTTTTCGTTTAATACAACATTTTTGGTTGCAGTATTAGCATCGATAAATAATAAATCTAAATTATTTTGATGACGATTTAAGACCTGAGCAGAAAGTTGATTGTTGTCGTTCGTCCATTTTAAACGTGCGATATAAAAATCATTGTAGTTAGATAAATCAACGTTTTTAGTTGTTTTTGCTGCTACATTATATATGTGTAATGATACTTTAGAATTCGCTTCACCTGCTTTAGGATATTTAAATACCATTTGTGAAGGATATAATTTATTTTCGAACATATCCATCGAGAAACGAGGAACTTCTGTTTCATCAAATCTAATGTAAGCTAAATTTTTATCATCGGCACTCCAATCAAAAGCTCTTACAAAAGCAAATTCTTCTTCGTAAACCCAATCGGTAATTCCGTTAATAATATGATTTATTTTTCCGTCTGTCGTGATTTGTGTATGTGTTTTTGTAGCAATATCAAAAACATATAAATTGTTTAAATGTGCATATGCAATTTTAGAACCGTCGTTCGAGAAAGTAGGTTCTTGAATTGGATAATCGGCTACTTTAATAACTTTTTTCGAGTCGATGTCATACACAAAATAAATCGCAGTAAACGAATGGCGATAAATTGGTTTTACATCAGTTGCTAATAAAAGTTGTTTTTCGGCCTTATCGAATGTATACGAGCTAAAAGCTTTGAACGCCGAAACATCATTGGTGTTTAAAATAGTCTTATTTTGTTTTTGAGTGACAAAATCATATAAATCTATTTTATAAGACTTATTATTTTTATCATAATCTAACACACTGTATTGATTTGATTTTTGTAAAGCGTTTATTGAATTTAAACGTTTTGCCGCAAATTGATTACTCCAGATTTCTTGAAGTGTTATACTTTTCTGTGCTAACACTAGAAAGGAAGTAAGTAAAGCTAAAATTGTAAGAATATTTTTACTCATATGTTAAATTTGATTGATGTATAATAAAATAAACATTTTTGCACTATATAAATTATAAATTTGTGAATGACGCACTAAAAATAGTGATTAAATTTTATTTATAAAATATATAATTTTAAAAGAGAAGTGAAGAAACTATTATATTACTTAACCTTGCTATTATCGTTGCATACTTTTGTAAGTAAAGCACAAGTTTTAGATTACGTAATATTAAATCAAGAACAAGGTTTAACAACTACTTTTATTCATTGTTTATATATTGACAGTAGAGGGATTCAGTGGGTAGGAACAGGCGGACATGGCTTGTTGCGTTACGATGGCAAACAATATGTAAAAATTAATGAATCTTTTGGTATTGATTCGTATAATATTACAGGAATAATAGAAGATAAGAAAGGTAATTTGATACTGAAAGTGTTGAATTATGGTCTTATTGTTTTTGATGGGAAAGAAATTATAAAAAAAATACCGATTTCGAATACAGTTTTAGGTACCACATCTTCGTGTATGGTACGTCATGAAAACATTATTTATACGTTTACTTCCAATGCGGTTTACGCTCTGTATACTGATAAAAATTATCGATATGATTTACAAATTAATCACATCATAAAACTCGATATTCATGGCTTACCTAATACGGTATATGAAATTCTTGATATAATTCAACTAGATAACGTACATTATATTGCTTGTTATATAGATGGAATTGTTATTCTAGATTCAAAATTTAACTACGTAAAACACATAAATTCGATTGATAACAAGCCCTTAGGCGTTGTTAACGCAATAAATAAACATAATGATAACAAACTTATTTTAGGAGGAAGCTCAGAAATTTATTCCTTAAATTTAAAAGATAATTCGTTTACTGATATAAAAAAATAAATTCATTACCTTTAACCGGAATAACTAAAGATCAAAACATTACCCTGGATATACTAACTTAGCGTTGAGTTGAAGTTAAGACTAAAATCTTAAATTTAACACATGAAACAAGGACGAAAAATCTATGATGCCGCTTTTAAAATAAGAGCAGTAGAATTGTAATGATAGAAGTAATTTATTAGAACTGGCGCGCGAGCTTGGCGTAAAAGTTTCTTTGCTTTACAAATCGCGCAAAGATTATTAAGAATATGGACCAGTTAGTTTTCCTGGCAACGGAAATTTAAAACTTACTCCCGAACAAGAACGTATTCACGAATTGGAAAAAAAACTCAAAGATGCCGAGTTAGAGCGTGATATATTAAAAAAGGCAATCAGCATTTTTTATTCATCTTTTTAATTTTAAATTAATGTATTCATGAATCTTCGATTTCCAAGAGCGATCGAGAAATTCTATATAACAAAATAAAATATTGGATTGAAAAAACACGAAAAACATCTACTAATTAGTAGGTGTTTTTTATAAAAACTATCTTTGTAAAAAATATTAAAACATGTCTGTTAACGGCTTTTCAAAATTAAGTAAAGAAGATAAAATAAATTGGTTAGCTCAAAATCATTTTGCTACGCCAGAACTTGCTATTACTACCATTAAACAATATTGGAATAGCGACCAACAATTACAAAAACTTCATGACGAGTTTATAGAAAACACCATATCAAATTATTATTTACCAATTGGCGTTGCTCCTAACTTTAAAATAAACGATAAAACTTACACCATTCCAATGGCGATTGAGGAAAGCTCAGTAGTTGCAGCTGCTAGTAAAGCCGCTAAATTTTGGGCCAAACGTGGTGGTTTTAAAACTAGCATTTTAGGAACCGAAAAAATTGGACAAGTACACTTTAATTTTTATGGTGATTTTGATAAGTTAGAGACTTTCTTTAAAAAACATAAAAATCAATTTTTTATTGATACTGAGTTTATAACTCAAAATATGCAAAAACGTGGTGGCGGAATTTTAAATATCGAATTAAAAAATCAAACACATAAACTAGATAATTACTACCAACTACACGTAACTTTTAATACGGTCGATAGTATGGGAGCAAACTTTATAAACACCTGTTTAGAGCAGTTTGCAAAAACACTTACAACTTTAGCATTAAGCGAAGATACTTTTAATGAGAATGAAAAAAATATCAAAATCATCATGAGTATTTTAAGTAATTATGTTCCAAATTGTGTGGTTCGTGCTGAGGTTTCTTGTCCAGTTGCAGATCTAGCCGATAAAAAAATACCAGATCCTATTGAATATGCGCAAAAATTTGTTACTGCAGTTCAAATTGCAGAGGTCGAAACTTTTAGAGCCGTTACTCACAATAAAGGAATAATGAATGGGGTAGATGCTGTAGTTATTGCTACAGGCAACGATTTTAGAGCTATTGAGGCTGGCGCTCACGCCTATGCAGCAAAAGATGGTATGTATAGCAGTTTATCGCACGCAAAAATCGAAGATGGTATTTTTACCTTTTGGCTAGATATTCCTTTAGCATTAGGAACCGTTGGTGGGTTAACATCGTTACATCCAATGGTAAAAATAGCGCTAGAAATGTTAGGAAAACCATCGGCAAAAGAATTAATGGAAATTATTGCCGTTGCCGGATTAGCTCAAAACTTTGCAGCATTAAATTCCTTAACAACAACTGGTATTCAGCAAGGACACATGAAAATGCATTTAATGAACATTTTAAATCAATTTCAAGCAAACGATACCGAACGTAAAGCCGTTGTAGCTCATTTTGAAAACCAAACGGTTACTCATGCCGGAGTAGTTAATTTTATCGAAAACCTACGAAAATAACCATGGAAACACAAAGCTTTTACAGCAACGGAAAATTATTTATTCTGGGAGAATATTACGTTTTACAAGGCGCAAAAGTATTTGCATTACCAACAAAATTTGGTCAATATTTAAACGTAAAACCAAATAAAACCAACCAAATTAATTGGAAAAGCTTAGATGCCGATGAAAGCATTTGGTTTGAAGATGTTATCGAAATTATCGATATTAAAAACAACAACCAAAACTTTACAAACAAAGTAAAAAATACATTAATCGACATTTTGCATCAAGCAAACAAACAAAATCCAAACCTATTAGTAAAC
>CANRKI010000152.1 GCA_947631175.1 uncultured Flavobacterium sp. | reverse complement strand
ACACTATATTTGGCACGAGAAATAGTAACTTCACGATCTTCTAAAGGTTGTCGCATTACTTCCAAAACTTCGCGTTTAAATTCTGGCAATTCATCCAAAAACAAAACACCATTATGAGCTAAAGATAACTCACCTGGTTGCGGATAGCCCCCACCTCCTACTAAAGCGACAGCACTGCATGTGTGATGCGGCGATCTAAATGGTCTTTCGGCTATAAGTCCCATTTTCTTTACTTTCCCTAAAACACTATGAATTTTGGTCGTTTCTAACGCTTCATGCAAACTCATGGGAGGCAAAATACTAGCGATACGTTTGGCTAACATTGTTTTTCCTGATCCTGGTGGACCAACTAAGATAATGTTATGACCACCAGCAGCAGCAATTTCCATTGCACGTTTGACTGATTCTTGCCCTTTAACGTCAGAAAAATCAAATTCAGAACTCTTTAAATTTTCAAAAAATAAAGCTCGTGTGTTTATTTTAGTAGGCGTGATTTCTGATTTACCATAGATAATATCTATTACTTCTTTTAAATTATGAGCGCCATAAACGTCAATTCCATCAACAATTGCCGCTTCGTTTGCATTATCAACTGGTAAGATTATCTTCTTAAAACCATCTTTTTTTGCCTGAATCGCTACCGGAAGTACTCCCTTCATACTCGCTAAGTTTCCATCTAAAGACAATTCACCTAAAATAATATAATCATCAAAGTTAGTTTCTGAAATTTGACCAGAAGCAGCTAAAATTCCTATACTTATGGGTAAATCAAAGGCGGAACCCTCTTTTCTTAAATCGGCTGGTGCTAAATTTATCGTGATTTTTTTTCCGGGCATCTGATAATTATTATTAGCTAAAGCCGCAGCAATACGGTACGAACTTTCTTTAATAGCATTATCAGGCAAACCTACCAAATGGTAGCCAATGCCTTTGTTTACAAACACTTCAATAGTAATTAACTGCGCATTTATTCCAAATACAGCGCTACTAAAAATTTTTATCAGCATAAAATTGAGTTTTACATACAAAAAAAGGCCAAGCAAAAGCTTGACCTTTATATAACTTTAAAAATTATAGATATATTATAATTCTTTAAAAATAGTGTGCATTAAACGTTTTTTATCGTTGATGCTTTCCTCTAAAGAAATCATTGTTTCAGTTCTGTAAACTCCTTCAATGTCATCAATCATAAAGATTACCTCTTTAGCGTGTTTAGTATCTCTAGCACGAATTTTACAGAAAATATTGTATTTTCCAGTAGTAACGTGAGCTACAGTAACGAAAGGAATATCATTAATTCTTTCTAAAACGAATTTAGTTTGAGAAGTGTTACTTAAAAATACACCTACATATGCAATAAATGAATACCCTAATTTTTCATAGTCTAAAGTTAAAGAAGACCCCTGAATGATTCCTGCATCTTCCATTTTTTTAACTCTAACATGCACTGTACCAGCAGATATAAGTAATTTTTTTGCAATATCTGTAAATGGTACTCTCGTATTATCAATTAACATATCAAGAATTTGATGATCTACTTCATCTAAACGAAACTTACTCATTATATATATTTTTTATAGATTTCTGAAACAAAGTTACAATAAAAATGTAAATATGATAAAAAAAATTGATTTTTTATTATTTTATTAGTAATCCATTAACAATTTTAGCACCATTTGGCAACTCATAGTTAGCTAATTCTCCTATTTTTATCATATTCATTAGAGAATCTTGAATTTCAATTCCATTCATATCAAACTCAATATGACCAAAATGATTTTCTAAATTATCAATTTGTGCTATTTTTGCGACAAACTTTATATCTTTTTCAATAAGATTCTCTTCAAACTGAACTGCAAAATTAAACGATTTTTTTAAATCACCTACATTTATTTGAAAATTCTTATACAAAATATCAAAAAATGACTTTGTATTTTCAGGTATTCGTAAATAATCTTCTATTTTTTTATTAACATAGCTTTTTGATAATAATGCGTTAAAAAGGGATAAATAGCTATAGAATATATATTTACGTGTTTCTTCACGCTGATAATCATCTGAAAAATGCCCCGCTTCAAATAAAATAGTTGGAATATTAAGATTGGTACACATATCACCAATACAATTTAGATTGAAACCATCATCAAATCGACCAATCTGATTAGGAATATATTGGCTCAAATCTTCATACATACAAGCTATTAACTGCATAGCGTGTGTTCGAACCTCATTAATATCACGCGATTCATTAAAAGATGGCGCTAAAAATGAAACCGTTGCAGGCGATTTATGACCAGTAGTTCCAAAAATAGTGCGTTGATCGTGTAAATTTAAGCATAAATCCGGCTTAAAAGCATCTATTTGCTTACGTAAAATGGTACTTTCTGGCTGAGTTAAGTCAACAGAATCTCGATTTAAGTCAACTTCATTCGCGTTTACACGTGTATAAGCAGCTGCACCATCAGGATTTAGTATTGGAATCATAAATAAAGTAAATTCCTTTTTAATCGCTAAAGCAAAATCTGAATCTGATTCTAAAAAATTAATAAAATCAAATAAGGCTTTGGTAGTCGTTGCTTCATTACCATGCATCTGCGACCACATCAATATCTTAGTTTTTCCGGTACCATAATAACAACCTGTTATCTTTTTTCCTAAAACAGAATGTCCTAATTCTACAACACTAAAGCGTGTTGATAAACTGTCTATTAATACAGATATAGAGTCATTGTATACGTATCTACCTGTAAGGCTCTTTTCCTTATAAAGAGTGTATAGTTTTGTAAATTCCATGTATAAATCAATAATTACAAATGTAAACATTAATTATTTTACATCTGTAAAATATTTTTAGATTCATTGTTGTAAATTTGTAAACACTTTGCGTTATCCTATTTACTTAAGATATTTACAAAATTAAATTGTAAATCAAATACTTTAACAATTGGTTCTTTTTAACTATTAATCAATTAGTTACAATGCTTAACTTAAAGCTTTAATTTAATATTGTTTACAATTATTTTTACATTTTACAACTGTAACTATTGTATATTCAAAATAAATCACTACATTTGTAAACGTAACAATTATACGTATTTACAATGTTAAACATTGATGAATTTACAAGTCGTTTAGAGGAACTTTTCAAGAAATATGATCTGACTCCATCGACTTTCGCAGATAAAATTGGAGTGCAACGTTCAAGTATCTCTCATTTGCTATCTGGAAGAAACAAACCAAGTTTAGACTTCGTCTTAAAAGTACAAGATGTATTTCCGGATATAGAATTAAACTGGTTATTGCATGGCGAAGGAAAATTAGAAAGAAATAATACCAACCCATCCCCTACTTCAAGAAGTTTGTTTGATCAAGTTGATGCAGTAGAATCGAAAAAAAATAATGAAACCGAGAAAGCAGGAAATAAAAAGCCAAATGATACAAAATCGGAATCTGTAAATGTAAATGACTTTTTTTCGGGACAAACAGATTTAAACGCTTTAAACAACCCAAATAACAACTCGGAAGATCCTTTTGGTAATCAAATAGATAAGATTGTTATTTTTTATAAAAACGGAACTTTTAAATCGTTTAAACCAGACTAATGAAGCTTATTGAAGTTTTAAGCAGAATAGCAAGTTTTGTATATCCTATTCGATATAAAACCGTTTATTCCGAGTTTTCAGGAAATTTAGAATTGACATGGTATAACGGAAAATTGCTATTGGATACCGAAAACACAAACTATTCGTACGGAAATTTACAACGTGTTTTAGATAAAGCTATAAATAAAATTAATAGTGAAATTATTTTAAACGCTAAAAACATTTTATTATTAGGTGTAGCAGGTGGCAGTGTTATCGAATCTTTATACACAAAATATCAATTTAAAAATAAAATAGATGCGGTCGATATTGACCCCGTAATTTTAAAAATAGCCGAAGAAGAATATAAAATTAATAGATTTAAAAATTGTAGTTTTTTTGCAACCGATGCAAAACTTTATGTAGAAAAGTGTACAAAAAAATATAACATTATTATCATTGATTTATTCATTGATTATCAAATACCAGATTTTGTATTTGACAAATGTTTTATTGACAACATTAAACGATTACTAGAAGATAAAGGAGTTATATTATTTAACACCATAAGTTTAGAAAAAAAACAAAACCAAAACTCAAATCTTTTTACAGAAAAGTTTAACAAAGACTACAATGTAAAAGTTTTAAAAAATATTGAGCAGTACAATTCAATATACATCATTCAAAAAAAATAATTTTAAATTTAGTTTTTATAAAATTGTTTTTTTATTTAAAAAAAATGATTAATTTAGGCGTACTAAAAAAGCAAATCCTATCCTTTATATTTCATACCAATTTTGGTATATACTCTCAAAATCATATCTAATATCTCTCAACTTTTAGGTATAAAAAAAACCCGATGAATAATCATCGGGTTTTTTAATTTATAGATTTTATCTATTCTTTCAATAATAACCTTGCTTTTTCTAAATCTTCGGCGGTATCTATTCCAATGCTTCCTTTATCGGTTTCAATCATCTTAATTCGTTTGCCATATTCTAGGTAACGTAATTGTTCTAATTTTTCAGACGCTTCCAAGCTTAACATTGGTAAATTATAAAAATCTAGAAGAGCAGATTTTCTGAAAGCATAAATTCCAATATGTTTCATGTAACGAACTCCAACATTAATTTCTCGTGGATACGGAATCACCGATCTAGAAAAATATAAAGCAAAGCCATTTTGATCGGTAATAACTTTAACATTATTTGGATTGTTAATTTCTTCTGCTTCTTTAATTTCAAACATCACCGAAGCCAAATCAACTTTTTGTTCGGTATCATTTTTAAAAACAGCAACCAAACTTTCTAAAGCTTCTTTATTGATAAAAGGTTCATCGCCTTGCACATTAACCACAACATCAACATCCATATTTTCTACAGCCTCAGCAATTCGGTCACTCCCACTTTCGTGAGATTTTATACTCATAATTGCTTTGCCTCCATTTTGGATAATTTCGTCAAAAATTAAATCAGAATCTGTAACCACAAAAACATCATCAAATAAATTAGTGCGCACAGCAGCTTCATAAGTTCGTCTAATCACTGTTTTGCCTCCAAGGTCCTGCATCAATTTTGCAGGAAAACGAGTCGAAGCGTATCGGGCCGGAATAACCGCAATTATTTTCATATTTTATTCTTCTATTTGATCTTTAAATCCTATTAAATATAATTTATCTTGGGCGCGCGTAACCGCAGTATACAACCAACGAATGTAGCCTTCACTAATTCCGTCAGCTAAATATGGTTTCTCAATAAAAACAGTATTCCACTGTCCACCTTGAGATTTATGACAAGTAATAGCGTACGAAAATTTCACTTGCAACGCATTAAAGTATTCATTTTCACGCATTTTTTGCAGTTTTTTATACTGTGCTCTTTCGTCTGCAAAATCCATCATAATCTCATTATACAACTGATTTTGTTGTTGCGACGTTAGCGATGGTGCTTCACTATACAAAGTATCTAGCAAAATCATGGTCTCAAAAGCGGGTTCATTTGGGTAATCAATTAATCGTACATTTACCCGTGCAAACCTAAAGCCGTACAATTCAATGGTTTTAAAAATTTGCAAAACTTCAATAATATCGCCATTAGCTATAAAATCGGTATGTTTACTATCTTTCAGCCAAAAATAATTATTTTTAACCACCATAATATAATCTCCAGCCGAAATTTCGGACTCTCGATCTAAAATTCGCATTCTAATTTGTTGATTATATTGGTTCGCGCGCTTGTTTGACCGAACAATAAAAGCCGTATCCTCGATCGAGTAATTGGAATATGCCGAATATATCGCATCCTGAATGTCGTAGCCATCAGTTAAATGAACCACATCTTTAAAACCGCGAACTTTAAAAGCAAATTCTTCAAAAAAATCATGTTGCAAAAGCTCACGCAA
>CANRKI010000151.1 GCA_947631175.1 uncultured Flavobacterium sp. | reverse complement strand
ATGCTACATCATATTTTACTTTTCTTGCCATAAAAAATGCCCCCAAAAGTGTCTAACTTTTTGGGGGCAGTGTATAAAAACCGGTTTTTTTGTTTTATAAAGTTGTTGCTACCTTAGCTACCACTTCAATAGTTTCATCTAAATCAGCATACGATAAGGCATCTGTAATAAACCACGTTTCGTAAGAAGAAGGTGCAATGTAAATTCCATTTTCTAATAAACCATGGAAGAATTTTTTAAAGCTTTCGTTATTTCCGTAACCTGCTGTAATAAAATCGACAACTGGTCTTTCATCAAAGAAAACAGAAATCATAGAACCTACTCTGTTAATTGTGTACTTAACTCCTGCATCGGTTAATACTTTACGCATTCCCTTTTCAAGATAAGCTGTTTTTTCTTCTAATCTATTAAATAATTCAGCGTCATTGTTTATCGCTTGTAACATTGCCAATCCGGCAGCCATAGCTAACGGATTACCCGATAATGTACCTGCTTGATAAACTGGACCAACTGGTGCTAAATAATTCATGATTTCGTTACGAGCAGCAAAAGCTCCAACAGGTAAACCACCACCAATTACTTTACCGAAACAAACAATATCAGCATTTATTTTAAATAATTCTTGGGCTCCACCTTTTGCTAGACGAAATCCTGTCATAACTTCATCAAAAATAAGCAAAGCTCCGTTTGCTGAGCACAATTCTCTTAAACCTTGTAAAAAACCTTGTGTAGGAGGCACACATCCCATATTTCCAGCAACAGGCTCAATAATAATAGCTGCTATTTCGTTTTTGTTGTTTTCAAAAATTTCCGCAACATTATCAATGTCATTATATTTTGCAAGAATCGTATCTTTAGCCGTTCCTTGAGTTACACCTGGTGAGTTTGGTGTACCAAAAGTACTTAAACCTGATCCCGCTTGAATTAAAAAGGCATCAGAATGTCCGTGGTAACACCCCGAAAATTTGATAATTTTATCACGATTGGTATATCCGCGCGCTAAACGAATAGCAGACATACAAGCTTCTGTACCCGAATTCACAAAACGAATTTTATCAATATTTGGTACCATTGAAACAGCTAATTCTGCAATCTTAGTTTCAAGCTCAGTTGGCATTCCAAATGAAGTACCTAATTTTGCTTTTTCAATAACTGCATCTACAACTGGGGCAAAAGCATGACCTAATAACATAGGTCCCCAAGAGTTAATATAATCTATATATCTCTTTCCATCTTCATCATAAACATAAGCTCCTTTAGCAGATTTTGCAAAAATTGGTGTTCCTCCAACACCTTTAAATGCACGCACAGGAGAGTTAACTCCTCCTGGTATCACTTTTTCAGCTTCTGCAAAAAGTTTACTACTTCTTTGATATAACATAAATTAAATTTTTAATGTTTGTCCAACACTTAAAGTATCAGAGGTTAAATTATTTAAACTTTTAATATTTTGAACGGTTGTATTAAATTTTCTAGAAATAGAATACAGCGTATCTCCAACTGCTACAACATAAGTTGAAGATGATGTTGTAACTGTAGATGAATTTGAAACCGTATTAGTGTTAATTTGTCCTGCTCCACGGTCTAAATCTTGTAAATTATATCTTTCAATTAAACTAATTAGTTTATCTGGATATTTTGGATCAGTAGCGTATCCAGCAGCTTTTAGACCACGTGCCCATGCTTTGTAATCATAAATATCTAATTTAAAAAGGTTATTGTATCTACTTCTTCCGGTTAAAAACAAGGAGTGATCACGATACGAATCAGCAGGATCATTATATTTTCTAAAACATTCTTGTAGCGCGTCATCATCATGTCTAACACTTTCGCCAGTCCAACCGGTGTGACACTTAATTCCGAAGTGATTATTTGCTCTTTGCGCCAAAGCTCCAGTACCTGATCCAGACTCTAAAATACCTTGTGCCATAGTAATACTAGCAGGTATTTTATGCGTACGCATATTTTCTTGAGCGATATGCTTATAATTTTGGATGTATTGATTAATTAATTCATGAGTAACGGTAGTTTTAGATGTAGCTTCTAACACTTCTGTATTAGAAGAACTAGAATCAGTATTTTTTGTTGAAGTTGATTTAGTAGGCGTTTCTCTTAACAATACTTCGGCAATTTCGTTTATCTTATCTTTTGTTTTTTTAACCCTAACTTTACTCGAAGATGAACATCCTACAAGTAATATTGTCAGAAAAAATAAAATAGCTTTTTTCATTAATAATTTATGTTTATTATATGTTTATTTTTCTTTTTTAAGATTTCATTCATCCCTTTAATACCCTGAAGACCACCTGTATGAATAGCCAAAACTCGAGATCCTTGAGCTATTCTTCCCGTATCAATCATGTCAAAAATTCCGTAAAACATTTTACCTGTATAAACTGGATCTAAAGGAATTTCAAATTTATTAAAAAAATCATTAATAAACAGTATCAATCCGTCATTGGTTTTGGCATATCCACCTAAATTGTAGTCGTAAATAAGCTGCCATGTTTTGTTGTTTGTACTCCAATTTTTAATAGAATCTTCAATAGAAAAATCATTTAATGCAGCAAATCCTAACACAGTAGTATTATCGGGAGTTTTATTTATAATTCCAGCAATAGTAGCACCAGTACCACAAGCACAAGTAATATAATCAAAATTATTATCTGATGCTGTTAAAATTTCTTCACATCCCAAAATAGCTAATCTATTAGAACCACCTTCAGGCACAATAAAATAATTAGGATATTGCTTTTGAATGGTTGAAATGAATTCAGGTTGATTACGAAGCGCATACTTCTCTCTTGAAACAAATAGAAATTCCATACCGTTATCACTCGCAAATTGTAAAGTAGGATTACTAGATTTATTAAGTTCTTCACCTCTAATTATTCCTACAGATTTAATTTCTTGTAAACAAGCGGCTGCAGCTGTTGCAGCAATGTGGTTAGAAAATGCCCCGCCAAAAGTTACAATTCCACCAAAATCATTGTTCTTTATATGTTCTAGATTGTACTTAAGCTTTCTAAACTTATTTCCGGAAACAAACGGATGCAACAAGTCATCTCTACGAATTGTTATTTCTACCGATTTATATGTTATAATTTGATCCATAAAAAAAGTGCAATCTAAATTAGATTGCACTATAAAGGTATATATTTTTAGTTAGTTTTTAACTACAACTTTTTTACTTATTGCTTTACCATTTTTAGTACCCACTTTTACAATGTATACACCATCAGCAAAACCAGATGTAGCAAAAGAATATTGATTTTCAGAACCTAAATTTTTCTTGTTTAAGATTAATTTACCTTGAATATCAAATATCTCAGCCGTTTGAATATCTAAACCTTCTGGATTAGAAATCGTTAAAACTTTGTCTGTATTGTTTTGTAAAACAACAAAAGCATTGTTTAAGAATTCATTATCATTTGATAACTGCGAATCTCTTTTAAATGTAATTTGATACTGATCTGATGTTGTACCAGATGGAACATTTATTTGAGCTACATTGTTTTTAATATCTAAATAAATGTCAGAAATTTTGTCATGTAAATAAATTTCTTCAGCTAAATTAAAATACTCTAAACTGTTTGCAGAAATAGAAAGCTGTCTGTTTGTATTTGATTTAAAAGAAACTGGAATTTTTTCATCTACATTGAAAGGTTGTCCAGAAACCATAATCGAATTGGCAGCTTTTGGAATATACATTACAAAATCATTACTTAAATCTGCTATTGCATCCTCAATACCATTGTAATCATTTAAAGCAGCATCATCAAAGATAAAAGCAACATTAGAAGCTCCTGTAGTTGATTTTGCAGTAATTGCAAATGAAGGTTTTGGTTTTCTAGAGAATTGTGTATAGTCAATTCCTGCAACGTTTGGAATTTCTGGCCAATTATCGTTTGCCACATTATTGGTTGTACGAGATACAACTGATGACATACTTGGATAGAAATTATTTTCAGAATTTTTAATGTACGCTCTTTGAGTATTTGAGAATTTAAGTGTTCCGTTAGCTTTAGTTTCGATCCAGAAACCTTTACCTAAAGGTAAGAAGGGTCCAAAAGGGATTTGAGCACCAGCACCAGGTGCCGTACCTCCACCTCCTACAATAACTTCACCAGAACCATTTGTCATAAAATATTCTGCTGGTCTTGTATAATATCCTACACTAGCTGCAGACACACCTGAAGCAGGTGTATACACACCATAACCCGCCTCATATTGGTTAACCGTATGAGTTCCTGAATTGTATTCTTCGTAAAAATAAACAGCTTGTATAACAGCAGCATTATCAATGATAAATTGATTCAAATTGAATGCTGATGGATAAGGATTTCCTAGTAAATACCATTGTCCACTTACCACAGGTATAGTAATATCACCATCATTAGGTAATCCTTTAAAATCAATTCTTTGTACTGCATTATCAGATGCTTTGTTAGCAGTACCTTCACCTGCTTGCTCAGAGTCTGAGCCCGAAGTACCTTTAAAATTCACACCGTAACCAGCTGGAATGTCTCTAGCCCCTCTGTATGGATATTTCCAATCAGAGTAACCACCAGTTCCACCATACCAAGCCATAAATCGACTTGAGATAAACAATGATGAAGCCGTAGCAGCACCATTATGCTGAGACGAGCTAAAAGTTACTGCTTGAGGAGTTGCACCAACAGTAACGGGTCTGTATAATACATTTCCACTGATAAGATCAACTATATTATTAGATCCTGGAGCACTTGAATTAGTGTTACCTACAGGAATACCATATTGTGTTACGTTGTACGCATCTGAAGCTTTACTATCAATAAAAACAGAAAGCTTACCTAAGCCTTTGTTAGTAGAGTTTCTAGGAGTAGTAACAGTTCCTCCTTGTAAAAGTTGGCCTTGCTTTCTTAAATATAAATTTCCTTGATCAAGATTAATATCTTGATTAACAAAAAGTAATTCATCCCCTACATACACAAAAGAATCAGATCCTTTTACAGTCAACTGAGCATTACTATCTATGCTAGCAAAAGTAGCTAATAGAGTAAACAACGGAAGTATTCTTTGCTTCATAATCAAATATTTTATTGATTTATTTTACTGTTAACATATCCCCTATTGAATAACCTTATGTTTAAGTAATTGTGACTCAATAGTTTTTTGTACAAAAATACACTTTTATTTTAAATTTCAATCAATTTTATAAAAAAAAACGAAGTACCTTTAAAAAAAAATTAACATAATTTTTTGTAAATAATTTTAAATCACAAAAAACTTATAAAAGCTAAATATACATAGGAAAAAATATCCTATATTTAAACCAAATTTGAAGCCCAAATTCATTTTTAATTTTAACGTCAATCTTTATGAAGAAAAAACTATTCTCCCAAACAAAATTTTGGAGTTTAAGGTATCTATTTGCCATACTTTTAACTTCATTATGTATTCACTCTAACAGAGCTCAGGAAACTGTTCTTCTAGAAAACAGCGGACAGTTCACCGTTCCTTGTGGTGTAAACGAAATCACAGTTGAAGCCATTGGTGGTGGCGGTTCTGGAGGAACACGTAATTCAAATGGTAATGCTGCTGGTGGTGGTGGTGGTGCTTATGCCAAAAAAACACTTGCTGTAAATCCAGGACAAATTTTTAATCACACTATTGGTCAAGGTGGTTATGATCCTAATAACCTTAATAGAGATGGTTTCCAAGGTGGCTCAACTATTTTTGGTGATAATCTTGTAGTTGCTGAAGGTGGCTACGGAGGAACTCATGCAGGTAGTGCCAGTTCAATTGGTGGAAACGGTGGACAAGCAGTCAATAGTATTGGAGATGTTGTTTACAATGGTGGTAAAGGAGGAAACGGAGGCGTAGTAAGAGCTAATGTTGATGGTACTTTACAAAGTGTAAATGCATATTCGGGTGCTGGTGGTGGAGCCGCGGGATCAACAGGTGTTGGAGGAAACGCAACAACATTTTCAGCTGGATTAGGTACTTCAGATCTTGGTGGATCGGGA
>CANRKI010000150.1 GCA_947631175.1 uncultured Flavobacterium sp. | reverse complement strand
TGTTTGTTTAGGTTCCATGAATACATCTCCTTTGTGACTAATAAAGAGTAGAATTTATTTTACAAAAACGACACCTATTAATTAATTCATCAAATTTTAATGTTAAAAATGTTAATAACAATCCTTGTTTAATAGCTAGCATATATCTAAATTTACAAAAATTAAAACTTATGAAAGGAATCATTTTAGCCGGAGGATCAGGAACCCGTTTACATCCATTAACTTTAGCAGTAAGTAAACAGTTAATGCCTGTGTATGATAAGCCAATGATTTACTATCCATTGTCTACTTTAATGTTAGCAGGTATCAATGAAATATTAATCATTTCAACCCCTCACGATTTACCTCATTTTAAAAAATTATTAGGCGATGGTTCTCAAATTGGATGTCGCTTTGAATATGCAGAACAACCAGAACCAAACGGATTAGCACAAGCTTTCATTATTGGTGAACAGTTCATAGGAACCGATAAAGTAGCCTTAGTACTAGGAGATAATATTTTTTATGGCAGTGGCATGTCTAAATTATTACAAAACTGCACCCAAGAACAGGGTGGGGTTGTATTTGCTTATCCCGTAAGTGATCCAGAACGTTACGGTGTGGTAGAGTTCGATGAAAATAACAATGTATTATCAATTGAAGAAAAACCCAAAAATCCTAAATCCAATTATGCAGTTCCAGGTTTGTATTTTTACGACAATTCCGTGGTTGAAATTGCTAAAAACATCAAACCTTCAGCACGTGGCGAATATGAAATTACCGACGTAAATAAAGAATACTTAAAACAAGGTAAATTAAGAGTAGGGGTTTTCGATCGTGGAACCGCTTGGTTAGATACGGGTACTTTTACATCTTTAATGCAAGCAGGGCAATTTGTTCAAGTCATTGAAGAACGCCAAGGCTTAAAAATCGGAGCTATCGAAGAAGTAGCGTATCGCATGGGGTACATCACAAAAGAACAATTACATAAAATTGCCGAACCCTTGAAAAAAAGTGGGTATGGAGAGTATTTGATTAAGGTTTGTAAATAGATAGCAAATGTCATTAAAAAAACAAGCTTTAAGAGGAGCTGTTTGGACATATAGTCAGCAATTTGGGACGCAGTTAATTAGTTTTCTTGTTTCCATTGTATTAGCACGTATACTATTACCCGAAGAGTTTGGTCTAATTGGTATGATTGCTATTTTCATGGGGATAGGTACAACACTTTTTGATGGTGGTATGACAAGTTCTTTAATACGAAGTGATAATTTAGAGGATTCTGATTATTCAACAGTATTTATATTTAATTTGTTAGTAAGTATAGGTGTTTATTTTATTGTTTTTGCAGGTTCCCCTTTCATTGCTGATTTTTATAACCAACCTGAGTTAACAAATATTACACGTGTATATGCTTTGTCTTTTATTTTTTCAGCATTTGGCTCTGTTCAAAACACGATACTTACAAAAGCAATGAACTTTAAAAAACAAGCACTATTGACAATACCTTCACTTTTGTTAAGTAGTTTTGTTGGGATTTTAATGGCTAAAAGAGGTTATGGGGTTTGGAGTTTAGTTGGTATGACATTAGCTAATACATTTGTGTTTAGTTGTGTTTTATGGATATCATCTGGATGGAAGCCTAATTTAAAATTTTCAAAACAAAAGTTTAAGAAGCATTTTAATTATGGATATAAATTAACTTTATCTGGACTTTTAGATATTATTTTTACAAATATGTATCAAATTGTGATTGGTCGTTTTTTTAGTGCAAGCATTGTAGGTTATTATACCAGAGCTAATCAATTAATGATGATGCCAGTAGCGAATGTTTCAAGCGCATTAAATAAAGTAGCTTTTCCATTATTTGCGCAATTACAAAATGATGATGGCCGTTTAAAAAATGCTTATAAACGCATTATGCTCTTGGTAATTTTTATCATTTGTCCAGTAATAGTATTAATGATTGTTTTAGCAAAACCTTTAACGATCTTGCTTTTTACAGATAAATGGTTACCTATGGTGCCAATATTTCAAGTTTTATGTCTATCAGGATTGTTATACCCGTTGCATTTGTATAATTTGTTAATTTTACAGGTAAAAGGGAAAAGCGATTTATTTTTAAAAATTGAAGTAATAAAAAAAATAATAGCAGCAATTGTATTGATAGTAAGCTTCTATTATGGATTATTTGGTCTGTTATGGGGACAGTTGTTCTTTTCTATAATAGCATTGTTTATAAATACTTTTTTTGCTGGTTTAATGATAAATTACACTATGAAGCAGCAACTAAAAGATATGTTACCGATATTTTTGTTATCTGCATGTATGGGAGGAGCAATGTATCTTTTAGATCATTATCTAGTGAGTGATTTATCAAATATACTAAGCCTTTTTTTAAATTCCCTTTTTGGAGTGGCAATATATCTTGGTTTGTCTTATGTATTTAAAATTGAAAGTTTGTTAGAAATAAAAAATATTATATTAAAAAAATGATTCCAGTAACGAAACCTTTTTTACCTCCAATGGAGGAGTATAACAAACTTTTAGAAGGAGTTTGGAAACGTCAATGGTTAACCAATATGGGACCTTTAGCAAGCGATCTAGAAATTCGCCTTAAAGAATATTTAAATATTAATCACTTGTTGTTTGTAACCAATGGTACTATAGCATTGCAAATGGCTATAAAAGCTTTAGGTATTACAGGTGAAATAATTACTACACCTTTTTCATTTGTTGCTACAACAAGTAGCATAGTATGGGAAGGTTGCACACCTATTTTTGTAGATATTGATAAAGATACCTTATGTATTGATGTTACTAAAATTGAAAAGGCAATCACTCAAAATACCCAAGCAATTTTAGCAACGCATGTATATGGAAATCCTTGCGATGTAGAAGCTATTGATAAAATTGCAAAAAAGCATAATCTAAAAGTAATTTATGATGGCGCTCATGCTTTTGGTGTTAAAATTAACAATAAATCTATTTTTGAATATGGTGACATCACAACTTGTTCATTACATGCTACTAAATTATTTCATTCGGTAGAAGGTGGTATTGTGGCAACGAAAAATACTGATTTATTAAAAACATTAGCTTCTATAAGAAATTTTGGAATTTCAGGTCCTGAATCTTTTGATAATTTAGGGATTAATGGAAAAAATTCTGAATTTCACGCTGCTATGGGATTAGTGAATTTAAGCTACATAGATGATATCCTAGAGAAAAGAAAAAAATTAGCACAGTATTACGATAAAAAGTTAGCGAATGTAAGAGCTACTAAACCTAAATGGCATAGCAATGCTACAGAGAATTACCCATACTATGTAATTTTATTAGAATCAGAAGAATTGTTGTTAAAAGTAAAAGCGGGGTTAGATGCCAACGAAGTCTATACTCGTCGTTATTTTTATCCGTCATTAGCTAATACGTTACCGTATTTAAATCCTGTTCATTTCGAGGTAACAGACGAAATTGCAAAAAGAGCATTATGTTTGCCATTTTATTATGATCTTACTTTTGAAGAAGTAGACTTAATTGTTCGTTTAATTTTAAGATATCAAAATAATTAACTTATGAAAAAAGTTGCTGTAATGCAGCCTTATTTTGTGCCATATATAGGTTATTTTCAAATGATTAAGGCTGTTGATGTATTCGTTTTTTATGATGATGTTAACTATATTAAAGGTGGCTGGATAAATAGGAACCGTATTAAAGTTGGTAATGAAGCAAAATATTTTACAGTACCCTTGATCAATTCAAGTCCTAATCGTTTAATTAAAGATATAGAAGTTAAAACTGATTCTAAAGAGTTTTTGAGTTTACGAAAAACAATTATCCAAAATTATAGTAAAGCTCCTTATTTTAAAACTGTTATGCCTTTAATTGATAGAATTCTATTAGTAAAAGAGCAAACGATTTCAAATTTAGCAATTGATAGTATTAAAATTGTATGTGACTATTTGAAGATAACTACTAAATTTAAAGTTTCTTCCATTGATTATAGTGTGTCAAAAGGTTTAGAAAGAACTGAAAGATTGTTTAATATATGTGAGGAATTAAATGCAAGTCATTATATTAATGCTATTGGAGGTTTTGAATTATATGATAAAAATTCTTTTTCAAAAAAAAGAATTAATTTAAGTTTTATTAAGTCAAAACCTATCTCGTATACTCAGTTAAAAGGAGAATTTCTACCATGGCTTTCTATAATTGATGTTTTAATGTTTAATAGCCTAGAAGATATTAGTTTAATGATGGATCAATATGAATTAGTATAATTATGCTTAAAGAAATTGGAGGTTATTTTCAACTTGAATTGCAACAGAAAAAGCAAAGTTTTTATGACTCTTTGCTACATTTAAATTCTGGACGAAGCGCATTGATGTATATTCTTAAAGCTCGTAAATATTCAAAAATTTACATACCCTACTTTACGTGCGATGCAGTTTTAAAACCAATCGTGAATCTAAAAATTTCTTATGAGTTTTATGATGTAAACAACGATTTAGAACCTATATTTGATTTTGATATTGTAAAAGATAATGAAGCTGTAATTTTAACAAATTATTTTGGTATAAAAAGTACCTACATTAATAGAACCTATAATAAAACTAAGAATATTATTGTAGATAATGCCCAAGCTTTGTTTTCGAAACCTATTGATGAAATTGATACATTCTATTCGCCAAGAAAGTTTCTGGGAATTCCTGATGGGGGGCTTTTAAGTTCCACTATAAAATATGATGAGATATTAGAGCAGGGAATAAGCTACGATAAAATGATACATCTTCTAAAAAGAATTGATTTAGGTGCACAAGCTGCCTATCTTGACTTCCAAAAAGTTGAGAGTAAATTGGAACATGAAGAAATAATGAAGATGTCACATCTTACTGAATCATTACTTTCTAGCATTGATTTTGAATTTGTAAAAGAAAAGAGAATTGAAAACTATACATTTTTGCATAATCAATTAAAACACTCTAACGATTTAAATTTAAAACTTTCAACGGAATGTGTTCCTTTGGTGTATCCATTTAAAACACAAAGAGCAAATGAGATTAGAAATCTTTTATTAAATGAAAATATATTTTGCGCAAAATATTGGCCAAATGTTCTTAAATGGTGCACTAATGAACAGAACTCTTATAACTTAACGGACCAAATAATTGCATTGCCAATAGATCAAAGATACAATCATGAAGATTTAAATCAAGTATTAAACATTATTAAAAATTATTATGAATATTGAAGGAAAAAGAGTTTTTTTAAGAGCAATTGAAAAGGAAGATTTAGTTTTATTAAACAGTTGGGCCAATAATATAGAAATTCAATATTGGCTGGGAGGTTGGCATTTTCCTACTAGTTCCGAAGACCAACAAAAATGGTTTAATTCATTAAGTTGCAATTCAATTAATCAAAGATTTGTCATTGATACAAAAGATTTAGGTGTTATTGGTACTGCAAATTTAGTTGATATCGATTGGAAGAACAGAAATGCTTTTCATGGAATGCTTTTAGGAGATAAAGATATTAGAGGTAAGGGGATAGGTGTTGATACTGTTATGGCTCTTATGCGTTATGCTTTCGAAGAATTGGGTTTAAATAGATTAGATGGTTCGATGATTGAATATAATAACGCTTCATTAAAAATGTACATTGAAAAATGTGGTTGGAAGGAAGAAGGACGTCAAAGAAATTGGTATTTTAGAAAAAATAGATATTGGGATAGAATTATAGTAGGAATAACTAAAGATGACTATTTTGATCTAGTAAAAAATAATAACTATTGGGATGAATAATTATGAAATAATTGATGAAACATTACCGAATCCAATGGTATCGGTTGCTATGCTTGCTTATAATCACGAAAAGTTTATTGTTGAAGCAATAGAGAGTGTTTTGAGTCAAAAAGTTGATTTTTATGTACAACTTGTTATAGCCGAAGATTGCTCACCAGATAGTACCAGGGCAATTATTTTAGATTATCAGAAAAAACACCCAGATAAAATAAAGTTAATTTTGCAGAATAAAAATGTTGGTGCATCGTTA
>CANRKI010000149.1 GCA_947631175.1 uncultured Flavobacterium sp. | reverse complement strand
GAGTTGTTCCTATTCATTTGTCTGAGGATATTTTAGGAGGAGCAATTAATATCATACTTAAAAAGAATCTTCAAAACTCTGTAAATGCTGCAGTTTCTTATGGATCGTTTAACACATTTCAGGCGAATTTAAGCGGAATGTATCGCAACCAAAAAAATGGATTTACGCTAAATGCTTCGGGTTTTCATAATTATTCGGATAACGATTATAAGATTTGGGGCAAGTTTGCTCGTAATATTTTGCCAGACGGAACTTATGAATATGTTAAAGCCAAACGTTTTAACGACGCTTTTAAATCGACCGGAGGTAGGTTAGAAGCTGGTTTTACTGACGTAAAATGGGCAGATAGTTTTTTACTTGGTTTTAATGCTTCTGAATCTTATAACGAAATTCAGCACGGACTTTATATGACCATTCCTTATAAAGGAAGATCAACTACTAGCAAAGCTCAAATTTTTAGTTTGGATTATGCTAAAAGAAATTTATTTGTCGACGGACTTGATTTTAATTTGAGTGGAATGATCAGTCATCGAACGCAAATTCTTAACGATACCGTTTCGTACCGATACAATTGGTTTGGAGAAATTGCAACTGGATTACACGGTGAGAAAATTAAAACAAAAGAAGGTGCACAGCAAGGAGCGCCAACTTTAACTCATATCGACAGAAATATTAAAACTTTTCGTGCTGGATTGAGTTATGAATTTATGCCGAATCATCGCATAATGATGAATCACTTTTTCTATGATGTTAACCGAAACGATGAAGATCAATTAAAACCAATTGCACATCGAACGTATGCAACTGATAATTTTTTACAGAAAAACATAACTTCATTTGCGTATGATTTAAGAGCGTTTGAATCAAAACTGAAAGCAAATGTTTTTTTTAAATTGTATGAACAAAAGATAAAACAAATACAACCAACATCTGTTTTAGTTGACGGAAATCCTATAAAAACAGATGTTGTTAAACAGAATGTAATTCATAATACAGGTTATGGCTTGGCTTCATCTTATTTGGTTTCACCTTCAGTTGCTGTGCTTTTTTCGGCCGAACGTGCTTTAAGATTACCTTCAGAAAATGAGATTTTTGGTGATCCGAGTGAAAATATGATTTCAAACACAGGATTGAATCCTGAAATAAGCGACAATTATAATTTAGGATTTAAGTTTGGTTCATACAAAATCAACAAGCACGTTTTTTCAATTGCTGCCACTGGATTTATCCGAAATACACAAGATAAAATCATCCGAGAAGTGGATACGCGAGTTAACGATGCATTGCAAACTGCGCCATTTATTAATTTAGGGAAAGTAAAAGGTTTAGGATTTGAACTTGAAGTGAATTATATCTTTAACGAGCGATTTGTCTTTTACGGAAATCTATCGAAATTTAATTCACTCGATAATTTAAAATACGATAAAAACGGAAATGTTTTCGATAATTACAAAGAACAAGTTCCTAATGAACCATTTTTTACTGCAAATGCTTCGTTGCAATATCAGTTTAAAAATGTTTTTCTTGAAGAAAGTAAGCTGTTTTTAAATTACAATTTCGGATTTGTAGATTCGTTCTATACGGTTTGGTCGTTACCAAAAGGCATATCAAATCGTCAAGATGTGTTAAGTGAATCTGAAACTCCCAAACAATTTATTCAAGATTTCGGACTGAGTTATGCTTTTCCAAAAAATCAATTTGTACTGAGTTTTGATGTCAAAAATATTTTTGATGGTCAAGCGTATGACAACTTTGCGGTCCAAAAACCAGGAAGAGCTTTTTATTTTAAAATCAATTACACATTTAATAAATTATAACATATGAAAAATAAATTTTCTAAAATTTTAGCTTTAATGATTTCATCATCAGCCTTGATGTTTCTTAATTGTACATCAGATGATAGCGTCGAAAAAGAAGATTCTACTCCAATTGAAACACAAGAACGATGGTTTACAGTTGCCGGAGCAAAAATGGGACAAGATGGAACGCCAGGTGACGGAAATGGTGGAACTGTAGTTTATTCGGTTTCTAAAACAAATGCCCAAAATCCAGATTACGAAATTACCGCTTATGATAATGGTTTTGCTGTTCATTCGCAACGAACGGCTCGTTTGCAAAGTTCAGAAGATAGTAAAACTTTGTTTAATATTCAATATACCGGAGTTGATGGTGGTCAATTAGATAAATATCAAGTTTTGGGAGGAAGTTCATTCGGATATCTTAAAGGAGCAAATGCTTCTCAATATGTTGGGAATTCACCTCGTTGGGCTAAGTTATTTGACGGAGATAAATTTGGTGTTGCTGTGAATGTCGTTGCTCCGACTGCTAATAACTCAAATAATTCGGAACTTCCTTTTAAATATTATCGAGGAATGGCAACCGTATTGACTTTAGATTTGCAGAATACATCCATAAAAAATTATAAAAACTACGAGCTTCCATTAACTGAACAAGAAGAATTAGCAGGGCATCATATTTTTAGATTAGATTCTCCTGTTTTAAATAAAGCAGGAAATAAATTGATTATTGGAACTTGGATGCGACAAACTAATCCGTTAACTGGTAAAAACGAATTTGTTAATGGACGTTTAGGAACAAAATCTGTTGTTGTTGATTATCCTTCATTAGATAATCCAACAATTATTACTTCTCAAGTTGACAATGGAGATACTAGCGGATATCGTAGTTTTAATGCTTTTGTTGCATCGGATGGTAATATTTATCAAGCAACTCAACGCGGAACTTTAGGGTCTCATATCTTAAAAATTGGACAAAATAATCAATACGATAATAGTTATGTGTTTAGTTTAGATGCAGCTTTAGGAGTAACCGGATCGTATGTTGATGCTTGGCGATATGCAGGAAATGGAATTGCTTATGTTATGTATACTTACTCAGGAACAGAACAAGGTTTTGTCGCACGTGTTGATTTAAATGCCAAAACAGCAACTCAGGTTGCATTACCTTATGAAGCTGATTTAAATTTTGGACAATATCAAGGATTTGTGGTTGATGGTGATGAGGTTTACATCACAGTCACTCCAGTTGGTAAAGATGGAAATATTTACATCTTAAACAGTAAAACTGGTACTGTAACTAAAGGAGCCAAATTGAAAAATAAACCAGGAAATCATTATATTGGAATTTTTTAATTATAAAAAAAATATTTATTGTTAATTAATTGGGTTTTTTGTAAATTTGGTAATAAAAAAAATAATTATGAAAAAGAAAATTTTATTATTTGCGCTACTTGCTTCTATTGCTGGTTTTACATCTTGTAAATCCAAAAAAAAGGTGACAGAACAACAAACAATCGAAGTAGAGGAAGTTGTTATTGAAAATGTAGAAACAGTAAAAACAAATGAAGGAGTAAAGTTGACTTTTTCTGCCGATTTACTTTTTCCAACAGATTCTTATACATTAAATGATAAGGAGAAAAAGGAATTAGATCAATTAGCAAAAAAATTGAACAACAAATTAAAAAATAAAATTAGAATAGACGGTTATACTGATAATACAGGACCTACTGAATATAATAATACCCTATCTTTAAAAAGAGCTAATTCTGTAAAGCAATATTTAGAAAAAGTAGGTGTAGAGAGCAACAGAATTACAACAAAAGGTTATGGATCTTCTAACCCGGTGGCGGATAATAAAACTGCTGATGGAAGACAAAAAAACCGACGTGTTGAAATTATTATATTGAATTAGATTTTATAAATATTTAGGTTTGTGTGAGGAAGTTTTGAATGTTTCGAAACTTCCTTTTTTTTTGATAAGATTGAAATGAGATAAATTAAAGTTGTTTAATTTTGAGGTTGTTTAATAACTTGATTTGAAAGCTTTAAGACATATTTTTGATTTTTATTTAAACTCTAGTATTCATGTAGCACTAGCTGCTGCAGCATTAGTACAAATGACTTATTATTTTGCTAAACTAAGACCTGATTTTTTTGTAACACTTTTTGTGTTTTTAGGAACTCTAGTTAGTTATAATGTAATTAAGTATGGAAGTTATGTTGTAAATAATAAGCAGTATAAAATTACATTAAAAGGAATTATTTTAATTACATTCTTATCTGGTATAGGTTGCTTTTATCTTTTTTTTAAAATGTCTTTTTATGCTCAATTGACAATTCTTTTTTTTGGGATACTAAGTTTTTTATATTTAATACCTTTAGGGAAAAATCATGAAAATCTTAGAAATTTTGCAGGTGTAAAAATCTATATTGTTTCATTTTGTTGGGCTGGGGTGACTATTTTAATTCCTTTGTTAAATGCAGATTTTCCTTTAGAATATGATTTAATCTTCAAGTTTCTACAGCGATTCACTTTAACTTTAACTTTAATTTTGATTTTTGAAATTAACGATTTAAAACACGATGATATTCGTCTCAAGACAGTGCCTCAAATTATAGGTATATCTAAAACTAAAAAATATATTTATCTCCTATTGGTTACTTTTTATGGTTTAGAGTTTTTTAAAACGAATTTACATACAAATCAATGGTTGGTGAATTTGATCTTAGTGAGTGTTATTTTTTTGTTTGGTTATTTTGTTACTCTATCCAAGTCAAAATATTACACCCTTTTTTGGGTAGAAAGTATGCCAATAATTTGGTATTTGTTGGTTTTAATTTGTTAATAGAATTAATAACTTTAGCTCTTTGAAGAATAATTTTATAAAGGAATCAGTTGTATTTAAAGTTAATTTATTAATTTTATACAAATTAAAAAATAAAATATGAAAAAGATAATAATAGCAATGTCGATGATAGGCTTTTTAACAAGTTGTTCATCTACTTCAAGTAGTTCTGTAAATTCAACGTATGGAGGTGTTGTAAATGTAGCGAATGCTATGGGGGAAATTAATAATTTATTAAGCGGATTAGGGTTGTCTTTTTCACAAAATTCTATTATAACCTCAGCTTTAACTGATTATGTAACTCAGTATAATTCACTTAGTACTTTGTCTCCTAATAGTAACCAATTTCAGAATAAATTAAAAATGATTAAATCAAATACTTTATCAACTTTATCATCTAATTTAGGGCCTAGCCAATATAATAACTTTATTAAAGTTTTAAATAATATAGGTAATTCAAGTTCAACTAATTTATCAGCTTCAACTGCTTCGGTTCTATCTAGTTTAGTAAATTAATTGAAAAAAGACTTAGTAGAGATTTTTTAAAATAATCCAAAGTGTAAAAAAAACTGTATTTGTTTTAAATACAGTTTTTTTTATTTTATTTTTTTTGTTTTTTATGTTAAATTTTAGTTTATTTATATTTTTTTAATATGTTTATTTCTGAAAATTTATGAAAAAGATATTTTGTGTTTTATTTATTGTATTGGTCGGTTTTTTTGAAGCTTATTCTCAAACTGGGATAAATACCAAAACTCCTAAAGCAACTTTAGATGTTGTTTCTAATGAACTAACCTCTGGTATAGCTTCGGGGCTAATAGCTCCTAGAGTGACTAGAGATTATTTGATATCTAATGTTAATCTGTATTCAGATGAGCAACGAGGTACAATTGTTTATGTTTTTGATATTGAAAACAGTAATGTGGATAATTCGGAATCTGCAACTATTTCAATAAAAAAAGACGGATATTATTATTTTAATGGTAGCGAGTGGTTGCTTTTTGTGATTCCCGATGAGGTTGTTATTCCTACTGAACCTTGGCGTGTTGAAGGATCAGGGATTGAAGCTACTGAATCAAATCAAAACATTGTTCATGCAGGAAGAGTAGGAATTGGTTTTTCAGAAACTATTAATTCATCAGCAGAATTAGAAGTCAAATCTTCAAGTAAAGGGATTTTAATTCCAAGAATGAATACAGGTGAACGTGATGCAATTGGAAATCCTGCTAATTCCTTAATGATTTTTAATACCGATACTTCTTGCTTTGAGTTTTATAAGGTAAATAAATGGAAGTCGATTTGTGGTGATTTAGGAACGGCTGAAATTTTACTTGAATCTTGTACTTCTGCAAAAATAAATGGAACATATAAGGTGGGTGAAATGCTGACTTCTTCTCATTATTTCCAGGTAACTCTGAATGTTGTTGAAGGAGGAAATTATTCTATTTTAGTTAATAATACTTCAGCAGGTTTCTTTTTTCAAAAAGACGGTTCTTTTCCT
>CANRKI010000148.1 GCA_947631175.1 uncultured Flavobacterium sp. | reverse complement strand
CATCTCTAATTTCAATTTTAGCAGGATTTAAAACATCCACAATTTGTGAAACAGCAACAGCTGGTAAATACTCTTGCGTTCTACCAGGGTAACCAACTACCATTGTAAAATCGTTTTGTTTTACACCATTAATGTTAATAGGGAAGTAGTGTTTTGGAGTGTACGGAACATTATCTTTTGAGTATTTTGCCGGACGGTTATTTTTGTCCGCATAAATTCTGAATAATGCAAAATCTCCTGTATGACGTGGCCACATCCAGTTATCTGTGTCTGAACCAAATTTTCCGATAGATGATGGCGGTGCACCAACTAAACGAACGTCTTTAAACGTTTCTGTAACAAATAAAAGATATTGGTTACCATCATAAAACGTTTTAATTTTATTGTCTTGCCAAGCTTCTTTCTTAAAAGAATTTTCGGTAGCGCTAATATTTTTTTGAATTAAAGCTTGCTTTTCAGCCTCTGATCCTAAAGCAGCAACACCAGCTAAAACCTGATTGGTTACATCTTCAATCTTAACAATAAAAGTAACAGTTAAGTCCGGATTCACTAATTCATCTTCCATTTTATAAGCCCAAAAACCATTTTCTAAATAGTCGTGCTCAACTGTCGAGTGCATTTGGATTTCTCCGTATCCACAGTGGTGATTTGTTAATAATAATCCTTTGTCAGAAATGACCTCAGAGGTACAACCTCCATCAAAATGCGGAACCGCATCTTTTATACTCGAATTGTTTACGTCGTAAATATCATTAGCCGATATTTTCATCCCCAAACGCTTCATTTCTTTCTCATTCATTCCTTTTAATAAAGAAGGAACCCACATTCCGCCTTGCTGTGCAAACATAGGGACAGCAAAAAGTACTAGAAGTAATTTTACGAATTTCATTAGTTATAAACGCTTAAATATTTGTTTGTTCAGCAATTTACAACTTTAAATTTAATTATATAAAATAAAAAACAGTAGGCTTAGCCTACTGTTTCTTCAACATATTCATGTAAATTTTTAATAATTTCGTTCCAACCTTCCTCAAAACTTGCTCTGCTAAATTCAGCGCGATCCTGCGGAAATGTCTCTACACCTTCGTGTATAAGGACTAATTTTGTTGCATATTCGTTAATGTACAACAACTCTACATTTAATAAAGATTCGCCCGGATAATCTGGATAAGACCATTTATATTCTATAATATGGTGCGGAATAACTTTTGTAACTACCCAACGATGTAAGTAATCACAACTTGAAAAGTGAATTTGAAATCCTTCTTCAGCCTCAAATTTTGGTAACTCAAAATACCACTGAGCCATTTCTTCAGGATTAGTTAGAGCGCTCCAAAGTTTTTCGATAGATGTATTAATCGTTTCTTCAATTCTTATTGGATCTGCTTGCATATATATTTTGTTTATTTGGTCTAAGATATAAATAATTGTACTATTTCAAAAATAAATATTTACTTTCACTTCAATTTTAAAAATAAGCTGCAAAATGAAATTTACATTTTCATCACAAAACTTCTTGATAAGCTTAACCCTTTTTTTCATCGAAGTTGTAATTGCTCTTTTTGTTCGAGATAAATTTATAAGACCATACGGAGGCGATGTTTTAGTAGTAGTATTAGTATATTATTTTTCAAAAACCTTTATAAAGACCAAACCAATATATTTAACTGTTTTTACCTTACTATTTGCCTATTTTGTCGAGTTTTTACAGTATCTAAATTTTATAACCTTTATTGGGTTGCAAAACAACAAATTAGCACGCGTGGTCATTGGTACCTCATTTTCGTGGGGCGATATGGTTTGTTACACCGTTGGTTTTGTGCTTATTTTACTAATCGACAGAAAACAAATTTTTAATTAGGGCATTCCGCGCCTTTTAGTGGGCGCGTCGGGCTTTACGCACTCGCTCTTTTTTTATTTCGTTTCCCTACATAAAAAAAGGAGCTCAAACAAAGCTCCAATCCCTAATGCGGTTAGAAAATTTAGATGTTAGGAAACAGAAACTAAAAATTCAAATCCTAAATCTTACATCTATTTTTTACTACACCATTCAATCATATAATTAATTAAATCTGGCATACTAATATTTTTATTCTCGTTGTATTTTGCAATTAATGCAGTATTAAACTCATCAAAATGTAAAAAACCACGTAAGTCCATATTTTTAACCATCGATTTTAAATACTTATCCACTTCCTCTTCCGAATAATTATCGTACGCATACAACGAAAACAAAGACCAAGTCATAAATTCATTAAAAACCGAAAAACCATCTGGATATGAGTCCGTACCAGTAACAGTATCGTTTACCCATTTTTGGCGGTTATTTCCTATGATTTCCTTTAAAATTTCTCGTTTTTTATCCGAAACAGGATTAACAAAATGATGATCTATTTCTGTAAATAAAACCCTACTTTCAAAAAGTATATTATATTCTAAAGTCATATTTTTGTCATATTCTGCTGCAGCAATAAACATAAATCTATGATCAAAACCATTAGCTTCGTAATTATTTGCAGCGTGCGAACCACCAACTAAAGGAGAAAAAACAGCTTTATAACTCCCATATTCTACCTTAAACTTATTTTGTAACCAATGTTGCATTTTTGCCACCGGATTTAATTCTTTATACGTTTTTACCAACTCGGTATAATATTTTTTGTTGGATTTATAAAACTTTCTAAACTCGGACTTCTTAGCAAAATCTTCAAATAATTCTCGATGTTTATCAAAAGGATTTTCATAAAATGGCCACGATAGTTTTTTTATATAACCTTCGTTTTCTATTTTATCTCCATTAAAAACAAAAGCACAAGCATCCATTTTAATAGTAAAATAATAGTAATACGAGTTTTTTTCTAGCGGAGTATGAATATATTTATTTAAAGTATCAATTAACGGATGATTCTCGAACGGTTTAAAATAAGTCATTACTTTTTTATAATAATCCGTATTCATATTTATCATATTCGAATCAATTTGTCCAACTTTAGTTAAAGCTATAGCAATATTTCCAAGTTCATGAACTTCGGGAGTTTCAACAATAAATTTATTTTTATTTGCTTTAATATATTTGGTAGTAAAATTTAAATTCTCTGCTGGCGGATAACTTTTTTGAGCAAATATTGTTACAGAAAATAAGATACAACTAAGTATACTTATCCATGTTTTTTTGTTTATAATAATCTTCATTAATTTTTTTGGTTTTATTTATCAAATCCGAAATTTAGTTGTTATTTTTCCACACCATTAAATTACGATGATGCGGTTTAAAATTATATTTTTTGTACAACTCAATTGCACGTTCGTTGTGCAATTCAACTTCTAAAAATAAAATGTTTAAATCTTTTTCTTTGGCAAATTCTTGCGAAAAAGCGACCCCGAGTTTGCCCAAACCTTTACCTTGAAAGTTCGAATCCACATACAATTCATCTAAAAATGCAATTGTACCACCAAATTCAAAACTAAATAAAAAGTTTAAAATAATATAACCTGCTGGTTTTCCTTCATTTTCTATAATAAAACATTGTCCTAAATTGGGTTTCGAAATAAAAAGCTCAAAGTTTTTACGAGTTATTTCTACATCTATTGGATAGCCATCAATCGCATAAAAATCTGTCATAAACTTTAATATCGTAGGGATATCTTGGTTTGTAATTTTTCTAAATTCAGTCATAATTATTTTATAATGTGGTTTATTATCTTCAACGTAGCATTTTTATTAGATTTTACAAAATCGCCAGATATTTTTCCGGTTGCTTTTCTAAAATCTGTATCAACAATTAATTTATTTAAAATTTGATGCAGACTGGTTTCGTTATCGGCTACTAAACAACCTTTAATAGTAGTTAAGGTAATGGCTTCGTCAAACTTTTTAAATTTTGGACCAATTACAACCGGAATACCAAAAGTTGCAGGTTCTAAAATATTATGAATTCCTTTTTCGAAACCCCCACCAACATAAGCCAAATCGGCATAACTGTATATTTTTGTTAAAATACCTATTGTATCAATAATCATAACATTAAAATTCGAAAGGTTTTTGTTGTCTTTTTCCGAAAATAAAATCACCTCCTGATTTATTTTGCTTCGTAACATCGCAATTTGTTCGGGTTTTATGTTATGCGGTGCAAACAAAAATTTGGTTGTACTTTCATGCTGATTTATAAAGTTGGAAATATAATCCTCATCAACCGGCCACGAACTACCAATAACAACCAGGGTTTCGTTTTGTTTAAAATTGGCAATAAAATCTAAAGTATTATCTCGATCTAATATTTGTAAAACACGATCAAATCTAGTGTCGCCAGTTACGGATACATTTTCAAAAGCAATGTTTTTTAAAAGCTGCTCTGATTCTGAATTTTGAACAAAAAAATATTGAAAAGCAGTTAAAGCTTTTCGGTAAAACTGGCCATATGGTTTAAAAAATATTTGATTTGATCTAAAAATTCCTGAAATTAAGTACGTAGGAATATTTTGATTTTTAAGCGCATTTAGATAGTTAGGCCAAAATTCGTATTTAATAAAAAATACCATTTCCGGATGTACCGCTTTTAAAAAAGCATTTACATTGGCTTTGGTATCCAATGGCAAATAAACAGTTGCATCGGCTAACGTATTATTTTTACGAACTTCGTAACCTGATGGCGAAAAAAAACTAACCACAATTTTATGATTTGGATACTGTTTTTTTACTGCTTCTATAACCGGAATCCCTTGCTCATATTCGCCTAACGATGCGGCATGAAACCAAATGGTTTTGTCTGCTGTATGGATTTGTTTTTGTAAAATGGCAAAAGTTTGTTTACGACCGTCTATAAAAAGTTTCATTTTTTTAGAGAATAGTGGCGTAACTTTTAAAAGGATCTCGATTACCGAAATCAATATATTATAGATAACAAACATGATTTTGTATTTAAGTTGTAAAATTACATAATTTTCTTTCCAATTTTTTAAGCCTACTAATTCCTTTTATTTGTAATTTTGTCGCGTTAAATTTTTAGCAAATGAAAAAATTACAAATGGTTGACTTAAAGAGTCAATACGATAAAATAAAAGATACAGTAAATCAATCTATTCAGGAGATTTTAGACAATACTTCTTATATTAATGGACCTCATGTTCATAAATTTCAAAAAGATTTAGAAACTTATTTAGGTGTTAAACACGTAATCCCTTGTGCAAACGGAACTGATGCCCTACAAATTGCAATGATGGGACTAGGTTTACAACCAGGTGATGAGGTGATTACTGCTGATTTTACTTTTGCCGCTACAGTTGAGGTAATTGGATTATTACAATTAACTCCTGTTTTAGTTGATGTTTATGAAGATACAATGAACATTAATATCGAAGCAATCGAAAAAGCAATTACGCCAAAAACAAAAGCAATTGTTCCTGTTCATTTATTTGGTCGTGCTGCCAATATGGATGCAATTATGGCTTTAGCTGCAAAATATAATTTATATGTGATTGAAGATAATGCACAAGCAATTGGAGCTAATTACACGTTTGCTGATGGTTCTAAACAAAAAGTAGGTGGTATTGGTCATGTTGGTGCGACATCTTTTTTTCCGTCTAAAAACTTAGGTTGTTACGGAGATGGTGGTGCAATTTTTACAAACGATGATGCTTTAGCTCACGTAATTCGCGGAATTGTAAATCACGGAATGTACGAACGTTATCACCACGATGTTATTGGTGTTAATTCACGTTTGGATTCAATTCAGGCTGCGGTTTTAGATGCTAAATTACCATTCCTAAACGAATATAACTCAGCGCGTAGATCTGTTGCTGCTGCTTACAACGCTGCATTTGCAGCTAGTGAACATATTATTACACCTGCTTTTGACGAAAATGGAGACGATCACGTATTTCACCAATATGTAATGCGTATTACAAACGGTAAGCGTGATGCTTTATTAACACATTTACAATCGTTACAAATTCCATGTGCTATTTATTATCCAATTCCGTTCCATTCACAAAAAGCTTACGCTGATTCGCGTTACAACGAAGCCGATTTTCCAATTACAAATCAATTAGTAAAAGAGGTAATCGCTTTACCAATGCATACTGAATTAGAAAAAGAACAAATCGATTTTATTACGAACACCGTATTAGAATTTTTAAAATAAGAAAAGTCCTCCATTTTGGACTGCACCCAAAAGTTTGGACAGATTAAAAAATTAATTATTATAAAAATGAGTTCGATATTCTATCGGA
>CANRKI010000147.1 GCA_947631175.1 uncultured Flavobacterium sp. | reverse complement strand
AAAATCCAGTGAGCAGTAATGCTCGTGCGGGTTCAAGTCCCGCCTTGAGTACAAAGCCTGAAGATTTTTCTTCAGGCTTTTTTGTTTTAATTAAACCATTTCACTTAAAACACACAAAACACTGTTAATTAAGTAATTATATTAAAAAAAATCAATTAAAATTTTTTTTTTACATAAAAAAACAGTTAATTCGCTTAAAATTTAACCAAAAAATCAGTCATGAAGATTATCATTTTTTGTGCTTTGGCATTATTTGCTTGCACACCGATGATCGCCCAACAATCTTCTAACCTAAATTCTTTTAATTTTTCTGAAAATGTGTTGATCAGTAATCTTGAGTTTTCATCATTACCCACTAAAATCAATTCAGAAAACAATGAAATTGCAGTAGGACGCTTTAGAGACAAGTTTTTGATCTTATCCGATAAGCGTTACCAACATGCAAAAGTTGTCAAAGACAACTCTACCCAGCGCAAAATTCCAAATACGTTGTGTGTGGAGATTTATTATGACAACGATCTAAAATATCCCAATCTTTTTTCCAGACTATTACAGTCGGAACGTAACGAGGGATACATGACATTTAATGATGCTTACAATGTTGTGTATTTTACTCGAAAAAAAAATGTGAACTCGGACTTGTTTTATCTTTTTAAATCAAATTTAACAGATGAAAATAAGGGAATTTGGAGTACTCCTGAGGAGGTTTTAATTGATGGTGAATCTATTGCGATTCGTACACCAAGATTAGGTACAAACAATTCAACTTTGTATTTTTCGGCCAATTTAAAAGACAGTTATGGTGGATATGATATTTACAAAGCAGAAATTACCGAATCAGGAGTACAAAACGTACAGAATTTAGGTCCAAAAGTAAACACTATAAGTGATGAAATGGCACCTTTTGAGTTTGATAATCAATTATTTTATTCATCCAATCAAAAAGGAGGATTTGGTGGTTTTGATATTTATCGTATATCAAATATTACACAGAATCCGACTCATAAAATCAATTTAGGCTCTAAATTAAACACTGCGGATGATGAGATCAATTTTATCCCAACAACGACAAATACGGGGTATTATACAAGCAATAAGAATACCGCTAACAAATCGTTTAATATCTACAGGTATATCATTACTCATAAAGACATCACAATTGAAAGTATTTTTATGGATAAGGACAACAAACGAATTAAAGATTTAAATGTTTATGTTTACAACGAAAATAATACTTTGGTTTTAGAAGGAAAAACAAATTCTGATGGTATTTTAGATATTGTAGCTTTACCTTATTCAAAATTAAATTACGTTATTCACTCTAACACTTATGCAAATAATGAAGCGTTAACCTATAATGTTAACAACCAAACAGACTCACAATATGTTGCATTTGCTTTAGATGAGTTGACTGCTGATAACGAAATTAAGGAAACATTAATTTTAACCGAAGAATATATTGTTTATTTTGATTTTGATAATTATCAAATAAAAGAAAGTGAAAAACAAAAAATAAATAAACTAATTGATACAATGCATCAAAACAAACAAGTAACATTTGTTATAGAAGGTCACACAGACAACAAAGGGTCTAAAAAATACAATGTAGAACTGTCTAAAAAAAGAGCAGAAAGTGTGCAAGAATACCTTCGAAATAAAGGAGTTACAAATAATAAAATAAAAGCATTAGGAGAAGAAAGCCCAAATGTGAAGTGCACAGATTGTACACAAAGTCAAGACGCTTTAAACAGACGTGTTGTTTTTATTATGGAGTAAACCTGCACAAATAATACATTTTTTTGATTAGCTTTGTCTTTAAAATTTTATACGTTATAATGGGAACTTTTGTAATTAGTACTAAAGAAAACGGGGAATTTAAATTTACCTATAATAACAGAAGAGGAAAAACAGTACTTACTAGTCCTGGATTTAAAACAAAGGAAGATTGTTACGCATCAATAGAAAATTTAAAAACTAATTTTTTATTAACAAGTCATCCTAAATTTAAAAGTGTTTCTGAAAAGTATTTCTTTAAAATTGTTTTAAATGATGCTGTATTATGTACAAGTAGAAAATTCACGACTCTTTTACGAGTTGAAAAAGCGATATCTGATATGAATTTATATTTATTATCTGGTGAAGTATTAGATTTTACTGAATATTGTTTTCCTGAGATTGATTTTGATGCTAGCTAATGAAATAAAATTTAAATCCGAAGAATTTATTTTCTTCGGATTTTTTTATAAATGATAAAAGCCCGAATAATCGGGCTTTTTTTATAGAAATACAGTTTTACTGTGATGATATCTCTAAACTATTTAAAAGGTTTGCCGAAAGTGCTTGTTCCGCATACGCTTTATCAATATGTAATTGTTTGTTATCAGAACTTGGCATATCGTACATTGCATCAGTTAAAATAGCTTCGCAAAGTGAGCGTAATCCTCTTGCTCCTAACTTATACTCTAAAGCCTTGTCTACAATATAATCTAAAGCTTCGTCATCAATACTAAAGTCAACCTCATCCATGGCGAATAACTTTTTGTATTGTTTTACTAAAGCATTTTTAGGCTCTGTTAAAATAGATCGTAATGTTTTTCTATCTAACGGATCCATATGCGTTAAAACAGGCAAACGACCAATAATTTCAGGTATCAAACCAAATTCTTTAATATCTTTTGGCGTGATATATTGAAGTAAATTATCTTTATCTATTTGATCCGATTCTTTTAACGAACCGTAACCAACAGATTGGCGATTTAATCGTTTTGAAATGATACGTTCAATTCCATCAAAAGCACCACCAGCAATAAATAAAATATTTTGAGTATTTACCTCAACAAATTTTTGATCTGGGTGTTTACGTCCACCTTTTGGCGGCACATTAACTACGGTACCTTCAAGTAATTTAAGTAAAGCTTGTTGTACACCCTCTCCACTTACATCACGAGTGATAGATGGGTTATCACTTTTACGTGCAATTTTATCAACTTCATCAATAAATACAATACCACGTTGTGCTTTCTCCACATCATAATCCGCAGCTTGTAATAATCGTGTTAAAATACTTTCAACATCTTCTCCCACGTAACCAGCCTCAGTTAAAACTGTAGCATCAACAATTGCTAAAGGTACGTTTAACAACTTTGCAATGGTTTTTGCGACTAATGTTTTACCTGTTCCTGTTTGTCCAACCATTAAAATGTTAGACTTTTCGATTTCTACTTCGTCCTCACCAATAGGTTGCAACAATCTTTTATAGTGGTTGTATACAGCAACGGCTAATGTTTTTTTAGTTTTAACTTGCCCGATCACATATTCGTCTAAAAAGTTTTTAATCTCTTTAGGCTTGTACAAAACCAATTCGTTTGATAGTTCTGAATTTCCTGTTTGTTTCAATTCCTCTAAAACAATACCATGCGCTTGCTCGATACAACGATCACAAATGTGAGAGTTGATTCCGGCAATTAGCAAGTTAGTTTCAGGTTTTTTACGTCCACAAAAAGAACATTCTAATATTTCTTTAGCCATTAAGTTCTAAAATTATTTATTTGCTCTAGTCAAAACTTCATCGATCATACCGTATTCTTTAGCCTCAGCAGCTTTCATCCAATAGTCACGTTCAGAGTCTTTGTAAACTTTTTCAAAAGTTTGACCAGAATGATTTGCGATGATTTCGTATAATTCATCTTTAAGTTTCAACATTTCTTTAAGGTTGATTTCCATATCTGTAGCTACACCTTGTGCTCCACCAGAAGGTTGGTGAATCATTACTCGAGAGTGTGGTAATGCCGAGCGTTTTCCGGTTGCTCCAGCACATAATAATACAGCTCCCATTGAGGCTGCCATACCTGTACAAATTGTTGCTACATCAGGTTTTACAAATTGCATTGTATCATAAATACCTAAGCCTGCATATACACTACCTCCTGGAGAGTTGATGTAAATCGAAATGTCTTTAGAGGCATCTACACTTTCAAGAAAAAGTAATTGTGCTTGAATAATGTTAGCTACATAATCATCAACTCCTGTTCCTAAAAAGATAATACGATCCATCATTAAACGTGAAAAAACGTCCATAGACGCAACGTTCATGTGTCTTTCTTCAATGATATAAGGAGTCATACTCCCTACAATTTTATCATAATACATGCTATTTACACCGTGGTGTTTAGTAGCGTAGTTTTTAAATTCTTTACCGTAATCCATATACTGTATTTTATGTACTTAATTTAATACTAAAAAGAGCGTCAAACTAATGCTTGACGCTCAAATATAACTATTTTTTGATAAAGATATTATCTAAATAATGACTTATTATTATGCTTCACCGTACATAACTTTAACGAACTCGTCAAAAGTTACGTCTTTTGTAGTTGTAGTTACTTTTTCTTTAAATAAGTTAACCATTTTTTCGCTCATCATTTGTTCAGATAAACGTTTTGCTTCTTCTTGGTTAGCTAAAACACGGTTAACGATGTTGTTAACGTCATCTTCAGATGGTTCATTTTGACCAAATTGAGCCATTTGTTGTTTGATGATATTAGCTGCGTATTCTTTAACTTCTTCAAAAGATAATTGTAATTTGTTTTCAGCAATTACTTTTCCTTCGATTAATTGGTAACGTAAACCTTTTTCAGATTTTGCGTATTCCTCTTCCGCTTGTTCAGCAGTTAATGGAGTTTCACCAACAGTTTGGATCCATTTTTTTAAGAACGTAGCAGGTAATTCAAATTTCGTGTTTTCTAATAACGCTTCAGTTACGTCGTTTAAGAATTTTTGATCTGCTTGTTGCTCAAATTGTTTAACAGCATCTTCTTTAATTTTTTCTTTTAACTCTTCAACAGAAGTTACGATACCTTCACCAAATAATTTATCAAATAATTCTTGGTTTAACTCAGCAGGAGTATTTGCAGTAATTGCTTCGATAGTGAATTGTACTTCAACATCTAAACCTTTAGCCGTTTCAGCGTCTAAACCTAAGTATTCTACTAATTGGTTTTCTTCAGCAAATAAACCTTTAGTTCCAACAGTGATAACATCACCTGCTTTTTTACCGATGAATTTTTTGATATCAGTTTTACGTTTAAAAGTATCAACTACGATAGAAGTTGTGTGGTTAATTCCAGCTTCTTCGTTAACGAAAGTTCCTTTTAAATCATCTCCTTCTTCAACTTTGTCTTTAGTAACTAAAGCACCAAATTGTTTTTGGATTCTTTCTACTTGCTCGTCTAACATTTCTTCACCAACAGTAATGTTGTAACTTGTAACGTTAGCAGCAGTTAAGTCAACAGAAAATTCTGGAGTTAATCCTAATTCAAATTCAAAAGCAAACGTTTCAGCATCAAAATCAAAATCTTTAGATTCTTTTGGAATTGGGTTTCCTAAGATTTCAATTTTTTCAGTTGTTAAATATTCGTTTAATTTTTCTTGTAATAATTTGTTTACTTCATCTAAAACAACAGCTTTACCGTATTGTTTTTTGATTAATGACATTGGTACAGCACCTTTTCTGAACCCAGGGATAGTAGCGTTTTTACGGTAATCGCTTAAAACTTTTTCTACGTTTGATGCGTAATCCTCTTTAGCTACTTCAATAGTAACAACTGCATTTAATGCATCAATGTTTGTTTTTGTAATATTCATTATTATGATTTTTAAATACTAAAATTGGCTTGCAAAAATAAAAATTATTTAATTGCTAAGCAAAATTTTAATTCATTGTATTTCAATTATCTATTTAAAAAAAAATTAAGACTCCGATTTTAATATAAGAGTATCGATACTACTTTTTGCAAAAGATAATATTATTGAGAATAATAAAGCATTCCAAAAGCTAACTACGGTAAAACCATCTACTAGCTTTTCGGTTAATAATATAATAACAGCATTAATAACTAATAAAAATAAACCTAAGGTTGCTACTGTTAATGGAAAAGTAAATAAAATTAACAATGGTTTTACTATAAAATTTAAAAATGCCAATACAATTGCTACTCCGGCAGCAGTCCACCAATCTGTTACATGGATTCCGGGTAAAAATTTTGCTAATAACAAAATAAGCAGTGTTGTGATGATGAAGTTTAAAAGTGTTTTCATTTATAATTGGATTTGCTTTTCAAAGATAACATTTTCAATAAAAAATAAAAGCTCTGCGTTTTGGACTGCACCCAAAAGTTTGGACAGATTAAAAATTAATAATTATAAAAATGAGTTCGATATTCTATCGGACTC
>CANRKI010000146.1 GCA_947631175.1 uncultured Flavobacterium sp. | reverse complement strand
GAAGCATGTCGCGTAAAGCATCGTACAAAGGTTGCATATACGGATCTAATTTCTCTTTCATATCACCAGGTAAAAAACCTAAATTTTCACCCGCCTCAACCGCAGGACGTGTCAATATGATACGTTTTACTTGTTTTTCCTTTAATGCACGAACAGCTAAAGCTACACCTGTATATGTTTTTCCAGTTCCTGCAGGACCAATTGCAAAAACCATATCGTTTTTTTCAACGTAATCAACTAATTTTTGTTGATTTTCGCTCATGGCTTTAATTAATTTCCCAGCAATACCGTGAACCAAAATCTGATCTTTTTTTTGCATGTATTCCTTAGGAATATCATCCATAATTAAACGTTCAATAATGTTTTCGTTTAATGTGTTGTATTTTTGAAAGTACTTGGTAATGCGTTCAAAGCGAACTTCAAAAAGATCTAAAAGTTCGTCATCACCAAAAGCTTTAACTGTAGTATCTCGAGCTATAATTTTTAACTTAGGATATAATTTTTTGATTACTCCTAAATGAACATCCTGAGGACCCCAAAAATCTTTTGGAGTTATATGTTCTAATTCTATGATTCTTTCGTTCAAAAGCTATTAGATTTAATTAAAATAATTAGTTTTGTAATACTCAAATCTAACAAAAAAATATAATTAATACTAATACATCTTATTTAATTAATGTCAATAATTACACTTACTACTGATTTCGGACTTAAAGATCATTTTGTTGCTGTTGCTAAAGGTAAACTGTTGTCTTTGATGCCCAATTGTCAGATTATTGATGTTACGCATCGAGTTGATTTTTATAATGTTACATACGCTAGTTATATTGTTAATGGTATTTGTGATGTTTTTCCAAAAGATACCATTCACATTGTTTGTGTGGATGCAGAATTATATGAAGTTGAAAATTTTGTGGCTATTTATTGGAATGATCAGTATTTTTTAGCGCCTAATAACGGGATTTTAGGAATATTAACGGAGCAATTTCCTGCAGATTTAATTGTTGAATTGGAGGTTGATACGACAGTTAAATGCGCAATGGACTTATTTGTTCAAACAGCAGCTAAAATAACTGAGGGTGAAAAGCTTCAAAATTTAGGAAAAACTGTAGAAACGTGTGCTACTTTCGTTGAAGTTAAGGCTAAAATTTCTAATGATGGAAATTCAATTAGAGGAACCATTATTTATGAAGATCATTACGGAAATGCTGTAATTAACGTGAGTAAAAAAATGTTTACTGATGTAAGAAAAGACCGTAACTTTATAGTTTCGATTGGTAGTCGATATAAAATCAGTCGAATTAATAAATTTTATTCTGACTTTAATTTAGAAATTAAAACTTTAAAAGATTACGAAGGTGATGCTTTGTTAATTTTTAATGAACTGGATCTATTGCAATTATCATTATATAAATCAAGTCCTGTTAAAACGGGTAGTGTTAAATCTCTTTTAGGTTTAACATATCGAGATTCAATCACCATCGAATTTGAAAATAAACCTTTAGAAGAAGAATAATTATGTTTATACGAATTGTAAAAATGAGCTTTCATGAAGAAAAAATTCCTGAATTTTTGGAACATTTTCATACAGTTAAAGATCAAATTAGAAATTACCCTGGAAATAATTTTTTAGAAATGTATCGTGATAAAGACAATCCATGTATTATATTTACTTATAGTATTTGGAATGATGTTTCTGATTTAGAAAAATATCGTCACTCTGAACTTTTTAAAGAAGTTTGGACATTTACTAAACAATATTTTAATGCTAAGCCTGAAGCTTGGAGCGTAGATAAATTAGTTTCTTTACCTTAAATTTATATGAAAGCAATATTATTACGTGAATTCAAATCGTTTTTTGGTTCGATTACAGGTTATTTGGTTATCGGATTTTTCTTGTTATTAAACGGATTGTTTCTTTTTGTTTTGGATGGTCCGTATAACATTTTACAAAGTGGATATAACGATTTAACTCCTTTTTTTAAATTAGTACCTTGGGTTTTGTTGTTTTTAATTCCTGCAGTAACAATGAAAAGTTTTTCTGATGAAAAAAAACAAGGGACGATTGAATTACTGTTTACAAAGCCTATTTCTATGCGAAACATTGTTTTAGGAAAGTTTTTTGGAGCTTTTTGTTTAATTGTAATGGCATTAATTCCAACTTTGTTATATGTTTTTATTTTAAATCCGTATGGAAATCCTGCAAATAATATGGATATGGGAAGTACTATAGGTGCTTATATCGGTTTGCTTTTTTTAGTAGGTAGTTATACTTCAATAGGAATTTTTACCTCTACACTTTCAGACAATCAAATAGTAGCTTTTATTTGCGCTATTGTATTGTGTTATTTAGCATTTTTTGGATTTGATGAATTAACTTCATTATTAAAAATACAAAATTCTTTTGTAGAAAAAATAGGGATGAGCTATCATTTTAAAAGTATTAGTAGGGGCGTTGTTGACTCTCGAGATTTAGTTTATTTTGTTTCGGTTATGATATTTTTTATAAGTGCTACTGTGTTTAACCTTAAAACCATGAAGAAATAATGACAGGAAAAGTAAAAAAATCTGTATTGAGTTTGTTCGGTACCTTAGTAGCATTAGTTGCAATAAACTTTGCAAGTTCGTTTGTTTTTTCACGTTATGATTTAACTCACGATAAACGATATACATTATCTGAAACAACTTTAAATATTATTTCTGAAGTTAATGAACCTATTGAAATTGAAGTTTATCTAGAAGGGAATTTCCCTCTAGAATTTAGACGTTTACAAACTGAAACGAAACAAATATTAGAGGAGTTTTCTGCATATAACAATAATATTGTTTACACATTTGTAAATCCAATTGCAGTAGAAGAGAACGCAATGCAGGTAATACAAGAAATGTATAACAATGGTTTTAAGCCTATAAATGTCACTGTCAATGATAAAGGCAAACAATCTCAAGAAGTTGTTTTTCCTTGGGCAAATGTCATGTTCAATGGACGTTCTGTTCGAATCCCTTTGTTGAAAAATGCAATGGGAGCCACTACAGAAGAAAAAGTGAATACATCGGTTCAGCATTTAGAATATGCTTTTGTTGATGCTATTAATAAAGTAATTCACGAAAAATCAAAAAAAATAGCTGTAATAAAAGGAATTGGTGAAATAAATGATGTTTACTTAGCCGACTTTTTAATAAGCTTAAGAGAAAGTTATTTTATTGCTCAATTTACTTTGGATAGTGTTGCAATGGATCCTAAAAAAGCATTATCTCAATTAAACGAATATGATTTAGCTATTATTGCAAAACCTTCAAAACCTTTTTCAGAAGATAAAATCCAAGTACTGGATCAGTATGTTATGAATGGTGGGAAATCACTATGGATGTTAGATCAAGTTCAGGCAGAAATGGATAGCTTAAGTATGAATGGATCTATGTTAGCGTATCCCAAAGATCAAAGTTTAGGAGAATTGTTATTTAAGTACGGTGTCCGTTTAAATGCTAATTTAGTTAAAGACGAGGTTGCAACACCAATAAAATTAGCAACCGGTCAGCAAGGAAGCGAAACCGTTTACGAAGAGTTTAATTGGAAATTTGCACCTTTTGCTTTAAGCACATCAAATCATCCAATTGTAAAAAATATCGATGGGGTAAAATTTGATTTTGCAAATAGCATTGATACGCTAAAGAATGATATTAATAAAACCATTTTATTACAGTCTTCACCGTATTCAAAAACAGTAGGTGTGCCATCAGAAATTTCATTAGATGTCATTTCAGAAGAAATTACTCCAGAAACCTATAAAGATCAAGGGAATTTTGCTTTAGCTGTACTTTTAGAAGGGAACTTTACCTCGGTTTTTAATAATCGTGTCTTGCCTTTTCAGGACAATAATTACAAAAATAAAGGAGTTGAAAATAAAATGATTGTAATTGCAGATGGAGATATCGCTCGTAATCAATTGGATCAAAACTATGAACCAATGGAATTGGGGTATGATAAATGGACCAACAATTTATTCGGTAATAAAGAATTTTTAATGAATTCAGTAAATTATCTTTTAGACGATAACGGACTTATCAACATTCGAACCAAAGATGTCAAATTACCACTATTAAATAAAGAAGAAATTTATAAAAATTACAATCAAATTAGAACGCTAATTGTTACATTACCAATAGGTTTACTGATTGCATTTGGTTTTGTATTTACGTACCTTAGAAAAAAGAAATACACAAAATAGTGTTGATAAAATAACTTTTTTTATTGATATTAATAAAATATATTTGTAGAAATAATTGTCAGAAAAGGCAATATAAAAAATGATTCACATGAAATTCATCGTATCGAGCTCGTATTTATTGAAACAATTACAGGTTTTAGGAAGCGTAATTAACAGCAGTAATACACTTCACATACTTGACAATTTTTTATTTGAACTTGATAACAATCAATTAAAAGTTTCTTCATCAGATTTAGAAACGACTATGTCTGCTACTTTAGAAATTGAATCAACAAGTCAAGGTAGTATTGCTGTTCCTGCACGTTTATTGTTAGAAACTTTAAAAACCTTTCCAGAACAACCTTTAACTTTTACGGTTAAAGATAATAGTACTATTGAAATTAGCTCAGATTTAGGGAAATACGTTTTGGCATATGCTCCAGGAGAAGAATTTCCTAAAGCAGAATTGTTAGAAGATCCTTCAACAACCTTAATTCCAGCTGAAGTTTTAGCAACAGCAATTAGTAAAACTATTTTTGCAGCAGGTAATGATGATTTACGTCCAGTAATGTCTGGAGTTTATTTTCAATTTGCACCTACAGGAGTTATTTTTGTTGCAACAGATGCACATAAATTAGTTAAATATTCACGTACTGATATTATTTCTTCTACAGAAGCTAATTTTATTATGCCTAAAAAGCCATTAAATATTTTAAAAAGTATTTTAATGACTTCAGACGCTGAAGTAAAAATTGAATATAACGATTCTAATGCGATGTTCTCATTTGATAATTATACATTAGTTTGTCGTTTAATTGATGGAAAATATCCAAATTACGAAGCGGTAATTCCAAAAGAAAATCCTAATAAATTAATTATTGCGAGAACTCAGTTTTTAAGTTCAGTTCGTCGTGTGGCAATTTATGCTAATAAAACAACACATCAAATCCGATTAAAGATTGCGGGTACCGAGTTAAATATTTCTGCTGAGGATATTGATTATTCTAACAAAGCAGATGAGCGTTTAACTTGTGATTATCAAGGCGATGATATGCAAATAGGTTTCAACTCTCGTTTCTTAACTGAGATGTTAAATAACTTACAATCTGATGAAATTTTATTAGAAATGTCTTTACCAAATCGCGCCGGGATTTTAACTCCAGTTGACGGTTTAGATGAGGGAGAATCGGTAACTATGTTAGTAATGCCTGTAATGCTGAATAATTAATAATTCAAGAAATTTTTGGTAAAATTATAATAAAAAAAAGGAAGTGATTTGTTACACTTCCTTTTTTTGCTTAAGAGGTAGGTTAAGCTCCATTTTTGTAAGCAGGCAGGCAGGCGCAAATCGAGCTTTCATCGTAAAAGTCATACTATACTTCAAAACTTAGTACAGCAACTCAATGCGCAAAGCAGAGGATTACTTCGTTATTTTGGCAAGTATAGTCGTTGGCGCTTGCGCGACTTGTTTCGACATTTGCATTATACCGACTAGCTAAGTGGGTAAAAGGAAAATACAAGCGCATTACAAGCTATCAAAAGGCTTACAATCACTTGCGTAAAATATAAAACAGCTATCCAAACTTATTTTACCATTGGGGTATTATTGGACTAGGATAACTGTGTATTTAAGTTTGACTAACAAACAGATGTATGTATCAAGAGCCGTATGAGGGGAGACTTTCACGTACGGTTCTGTGAGAAGGTTGGGCTGCAATGCCCTTGCTTACTCGACCCGATGTTAGCTGTAGCTATAATTATCCGTTATTATAGTGATTTTTAGGATTGGATTTATTTGTTTCAATTTTTTTTCCGTCAAATGTAAAAATGTCATAATTTTCTGAATTTACGTCAAAATATTCATTTCCTTTTTGAACGAAAATGTAATCTTTTACTCGGTACTGTACGTCTTCAAACTAAATTGGACAGTTTCTTGTAGAAATTAAGATAGTGTTTAGTTTATAAAATTAGTATTTTTTCTTGATAAAACAATTGCCTTCTTTTGGCAATTGTTTTTTGTTTAATAATAGCTCTCTGTTCTAATATTTTATCCGATCTACCAAAA
>CANRKI010000145.1 GCA_947631175.1 uncultured Flavobacterium sp. | reverse complement strand
GACTTTACTATTCATAATTTCAAAGATAAGCACTTAAATTCCAACTCTGTTTTGTCTATCTAAAGTTAGGAACTCCACTTTTTAATGCCTTCAAAAAAGGGTTTAATACTTTAAATATAAAGTATTTGGTTACTTTCGTTTACTTCTAAAATTGTAGGATTCATTTTTATTACCAACCAAATTTGGTTTTTAAATACAGAAATATGAAATTATAACAAGCAAAAAAATAACGATGTGCCATATTTTTATTTTTTTAAATACTCCTGTAAAATTTCATTTAAATTAATAATTTTTAACTTAATTTGTGATTATAACTAACCCTTACTCATTTTACATAAAAAAACACCTAATTCTATGTAAAATGACTCTAAAAAAACTTATATGAATCCTATAAACTCTCAAGAAAATATACATTGGGTATACCAAAGTATAATAAATTGGCACCTATTTACGGAGCAAAGAGACGAACTAAAAAAAGTGTTACAATCAAACAACAATACTTTTTATTTTTTAAAAGGTATTATCGAAAATGATAATATTCATGCCTATTTAGGTTATTTAAACCATCATATATATCTTCACTTTATTCCTACTTCGTTTGATAAAGAACAAAGCTTTGCCGATTTTTCTAAAATTCCAGATCAAATGCAAAGTTGTATAGCAACAAACGACGAGGTTAATTTAGGCGGTCCTATCGACCAAGATGAAGCCATAAAACGAATCGAAAATTGGAAAGATGAAGAAATAAGAAATCAAGTATTGGATAGCATTCAAATACACCAAGCTTTTTTTATTCCAAATGATAATTTTAGTTTAAACGCGCCATTAAAAGTTGTTTTTGCCTTAAACCAACAAGAACCCGATTTAATTTTAACAACTATTAATGAGCACGAAAGTTATTATGATACCTGCAGGCCAGTTCCTCCTTTTCCGCCTGGTGTAGAGGAAAGTGAGTTTTCATTATTACAAATAATTAAACTAAATAACTTTATATAATTTAATATGAATGTATCTGAACTCGTCGTTTACATTGCATATTTAATTCCAATTACATTAAGCATATTAATTGTATACTCAATTTTAGTAGCAAAAAAAAGCGTGCTAAAATATACAATCATTGGTTATTTAGTTACTTGTTTGGTGTTCGATTTACTTGGTACATTACTCGGAAAACTATACGCCAACAATTTAATTTTAATTCCGTTTTTTGGACTTATCGAATTAATATGGTTTTCGGCAACGTACTACTATTTAACCCAAAAAAAGTTTTGCCTGTACCTTGCGATACCAACCTTCATTTTATTTATTTATGAAATGTTTACGGTCGATTTTAATAATGTGCAAAACTTTCAAACCTATACACGATTTGTTTCTACTTTGTCTTTAATTATCTTAGCTTTGTTTTATTGCTATTTACTGTTAAAAACAAATTGGAAAAATTATAATTTCTATTTATTTTTATTTAATGCAACCCTTTTAGTATACGCATCCTTTAGTTGCCTATACTACTTGCCTATTAATTTATTAATAAACTGGAGTTCCGAATTTAAGTTTTGGTTTTGGCTTTTAAACATTACCATAACTTTAATTTTTTATATTTTAAATACAAAAGTGCTATGCAACCTTGGCAAAACGAAAATACATTCATAATATGGTATGTTATTGGCCTATTTTTAGTTTTAATAATTAGCGTTGGTTTTATACTATTACTTAAAACCAATCATAAAAAACATGTTGAAAATAAAAAGAAAATTAAAGTTTTAAACGAACAACATAAAAACAAACTCGAAATGTCTTCGGTTCTAATTCAGGAGAAAGAAAGACAAAGAATTGGCAGCGATTTACACGATTCGGTTATTAATTCGTTAAACGTTTTATATCTAAAATCGCAAGCGGGACAATCCGACCAAAAAATGCTGATTAATGACATACAAGAAACCATTTTTTTAACCCGAAGAATCTCGCACGATTTAAATCCTCCGTTATTAGAATACCAAAATATTGAAGATCTGTGCAGAGACATCATCAAACAATGGGCAACTTTTTACAACACAAAAACAAACATAAACACCCAGCAATTTTTTGATTTAACTGTCGAGCAAAAAGTTCATCTTATTCGCATGGTGCAAGAACTAATAACCAACATTCACAAACACGCAAAAGCAACAAGTATTGAGCTTACCTTGCGCACAACAAAACAAAACTTGATGCTATTGGTAAAGGACGACGGAATTGGTTTCTCGTACAAACCACACGACAAAACAACCGGACTTGGATTACAAAACATTCAAGCTCGTGCCAAAATACTAAACGCGACTTTTAAATATAAAAAAGGAACCACAAATGGCACCACATTTATATTTTTAATGCCAAAAAACAACTTGCGTTAGCGGTAGTAGCGGCATCCTTTTTTGTGGCGTAGGTTCCCGAAGCCCAAAAAAGATATAGCAAATAACGCGGCGCGCCCACTAAAAGGCGCGAAACGCCCTAAAAATAATTTTAATTTGGGCGTAACCCGCCAAAAAATATTTAAGATAAATAACATCCATTTTCTGGCGGGTCGTACTTTTCGCTGTATCTTTTGTAGGAAAACTACAAAAGGATGCCGCTACAATTACTTACGCGCTGCGCCAAACAAAAAAATCCGTTACAAATAATGTAACGGATTTTTTGTTATAAATAACGTTCCTTAAAAACGTTAAAATGATGCAATTGATGTCCTAGTAAAATATAAAATATAGCACCAACAGCTATTTCGTTTTCTCCAATATTGCCCACCTTATTTAAATCATCAGCACTTAACGATTTTAAAAGTTGTAGGTTAGATTGGCGTAAAAGAGTCCAATCCTCTAAAATCGATTTTAAATGACGCTTTTTTGCATTTTCCGAAACGGTATTGGCATACAAATTTTCGTCGAAAAGCGGAAGCGCTTGTTGCTCACCACGAGCTATTGACAAGGCCCGATATGCAAAAATGCGTTCGCAATCGATTAAATGTTGTAAAATTTCTTTTATCGTCCATTTTCCAGGAGCGTATGCAAAATCAAACTTATCCATCGGGATATTTTGTACAAACTTAATCGCTTCGTATAACTGAATTTCTAGTTCTTCAGAAAGTTTATTTTCGTTCGAAACCAGTTTTACATACGAGTGGTAATATTCTGGATAAATCATAAAATCTTATTTTAAACCGCTTTCTAACCAAGCTTTATATTCGGCAACATCTGGCACATAACCTACGGGTTTGTTTTGATCTTTCCCTTCAGAATCTAAAACGATGTAATACGGTTGTGCGTTGGCTTGGTAACGTGTAATTTGATAATCACTCCATTTGTTCCCAATAGTTTTAATTTCTTTTCCTGTAGTTGGCGAAGTGTATTTTTGATCTTCTGGAAGTTCTTTTTTATCGTCTACATATAAAGAAATTATTACAAATTTTTCACGTAAAAGGTTTAAAACTTCGGGTTGCGACCAAACTTTATCTTCCATTCTACGGCAGTTTACACATGCAAAACCTGTAAAATCTAATAAAATATGTTTGTTTTGTGCTGTTGCGTATGCAACTCCTTTATCATAATCTGTAAAGGTAATTAAATCGTGAGCACCATATTTTGCACCATCTGGTAATGGTATTTTACTTTCTAAAATTCCGCTTACTTTAGAGTATCCTACGCCATACGGACTTTCTGAATACGACATTGGTGGTGGGAAACCAGAGATTAATTGCAATGGCGCGCCCCATAAACCTGGAATTAAATATAACGTAAACATAGATACTAACAAGGCTAAGTATAAACGTCCAACCGAAATGCTAGTTACAGGCGAATCGTGTGGTAATGTTAATTTCCCAAATAAATATAAAGCCCAAGCTGCAAATATTACAATCCAAATAATTAAGAAAACCTCGCGTGTTAACCAATGTAATTGTAAAACTAAGTCGGCATTAGAAAGGAATTTGAATGCTAAAGCTAACTCTAAAAATCCTAATGAAACTTTTACTGAGTTTAACCACCCACCCGATTTTGGTAATGTATTTAACCAACCTGGGAACATTGCAAATAACATAAACGGTAACGCTAAAGCTAACGAAAAACCAAACATTCCTACTAATGGAGCAATCCCGCCTTTAGAGGCCGCTTGTACCAATAAAGTTCCTACAATGGGTCCAGTACATGAAAACGAAACAATAGCTAAGGCCAAAGCCATAAATAAAATTCCGATAAATCCGCCGCGATCTGCTTGTTGGTCAACTTTATTTGCCCATGAGTTTGGTAACATAATTTCGAAAGCTCCTAAAAATGATGTAGCAAAAAATACTAAAATCACAAAAAAGATAACGTTAAACCAAACATTTGTAGATAAAGCATTTAACGCATCAGCTCCAAAAATAGCTGTTACAATTAAACCTAAAACTACGTAAATTACAATGATTGAGATACCATAAAAAATGGCATTACGAATACCTTGAGAGCGTGTTTTACTTTGTTTTGTAAAAAAGCTTACTGTCATTGGAATCATTGGGAAAACACATGGTGTTAACAAAGCCGCAAATCCAGATAAAAAAGAGATAAAAAAGATACTTACAATACTTAAATCTTCAACGTTTTCTGGCGCTGTTGTAGTATCTACTGTAACTTGATCTACACTAGTTGTGTCTGTTGGTGTTCCTAAATCAACCTCAAAAGAAGCTGTTGTAGTATCAGCTGCAGTAATATTTTCATCTGTTGGTTGCTCTGCTACTGCTGTAGTTGTTGCAGCAACATTTAATGCAGGAATATCAAAAGTAAAGGTTTCATCTTGTTGTATACAAGCTTCTTTACAAACTTGATATTCAACATAAACCTTAACTTGTTTTAAGTTTGGATTAGATATTTTGATGATTTGTTTAAACTGAGCTTTGTCCTCGAACATGTACTCGTCTACTTCAAAAATATCATTATATACTTTTTTATACGGACTCTCGGTTGTTTTACCAACTAAAGTATAATTTCCTTTTTGATCTTTATATTCAAAAACAGACGGAAGCGAACCACCATCTGGTGTATGTTGCGAAAACATGTGCCAATCTTTTTCAATTGTAGCATTAAAAATTAAGGCAACTTCTGTATCCGAAACCTTCTCGACCGAAGTTTTCCATTTTACGGGGTTTAACATTTGCGCATTCACAGCAAACGTTACGACCATTAAAAGGATAGAAAATAATTTTTTCATTCTAATAATTCTATTTGTAATGTATTTATAGTTGTTTTATTTGACACAAATCTATTGTCGGCTCTATATCCAATTACCCAAATAATATCGTTGTTGTTTTGAGTAAGCAGCCAAACTTCTTGTTTTTGAAAGATAGAGAGCTTTTCGTCTTTAAAATATTTTGAAAGTTTTTTCTTTCCATTCATTCCAAAAGGATAAAAATAGTCACCTTCCTCCCACTTTCTAAGTTTTAACGGAAAATTTAACTTTTCTTTATCTAATATTATTCTTTTAGCATCCATATGATTTGCATCAAATGTAGTTTGCACAGCTAAACGAATAGGAAGTTTATTAAAATTAGTTTCAGAATCAATAAAAAACGTAGTTTGTAATTGCTCTGTATTTTCTTTTAAAATTAACTGTTCACGATCTTTTAATAAAGTGTATCGAGTGGTTAAAACTTTTTTGCCAGCTTGCGCATCAATCAAAGCATAAATATCTTTCCAGGCGGTAAAACCGTAATCTTTTAAAAAATTATATAAAAAAGAAGCAGGATTTTGTAATTGCTTTAGTTTACAAACATCAAAAATAATTTGATTATTTTGTATTGTAATTACTTCTTTTTTTATCAACTCAAAACCATCCTGAAATCCTTGTTGGTATTGATGTAAATGCGAAACTGTATCTGAAAACGATTGTAAAAAATCGGGATTCAATTCTTTTAAAATTGGAATAACCTTGTGTCGTAACTTATTTCTAAAATATTTAGTTGAAGCGTTTGAACTATCATCACGCCACTCCACACTATTTTGTGTAGCATATTCCAAAATTTCTTCGCGACTGGCTATTAAAAACGGTCGCAAAATAGTATTGTTTTTGGCAGGCATACCTAACAAACCTTCAATTCCCGTTCCTCGAGTTAAATTAATCAAAAACGTTTCGACATGATCGTCTAAATGATGTGCTGTAATTAAAAAATCTAATTTTTCAGATTTAAGCAATTTTTCGAACCAATCGTATCGCAATTCTCGTGCCGCTAATTGTATTGAAAGTTTATTTTTTTCGGCATAATCTTCCGTATCAAAATAAA
>CANRKI010000144.1 GCA_947631175.1 uncultured Flavobacterium sp. | reverse complement strand
ATTTTAGGAAATAAAACGTTGGTTGACCGTAAAAAAAGTAGAGTCTTGATTTTTTGTTTCTTTAGCATCAAGGCAAATCGTAAGATTAATTCCATTCAGTCGCAAGCTCTAGTCACTGAGACCATCAGCTAACAAATAATCAAAAAGGAAGTAAAAGAAAGAAGATAATGATTTAGATAATAGTTGTACATTTTTAGGTTTTGTTTTGCAGTCTTGATTTTTTTATGTACTTATATTAATCGAATTCAGTTTAATAAAAAATAGGTTTTACTATTAAAAACAGTAAAACCTATTAATCAAAAAAACAATTATTTATTAATTATTGACTTACTCGCATACGCATTGATGGGTTAATTCTGCTAGGTTCTGAATCAATAAAGTTATATCCAATAAAAACATTGTCAGCAGAGGTACAACCATTATTATCCACTTCCCATTCTAATTCGGCAAATTCTCCAGAGTTTATAGTAACTAAAGTGTTATACATTGTAGGATTAGCAATTGTTACATCTCCAGACACAACTGTCCATTTACCAGTTCCAATCAGAGGGTTGTTAGCATTCATTACAAATTGAGTTTGAGTTGTAGAATACTGGTCTGATCCAGCATTTGCTATTGGTTTTTCATTTACCTGAATAGTAACCGGTGTTCGTTCTTTACTCTCGCAATTATTCACAGTTAATAATGAAGCATAGTAAGTAGAACCATTTACAAGTTGTGTATTGTTTGCTAATGAATTTCCTCCAGTAGCTGACATATACCATTTTAGCTCTGGATTAAATTCTTCAATAAAATCAAGTGTTGCATCATTTAAGTAAATATCTTCTAAAGTAACTTCTTCTTCTTCACAAAAGTTTACTGGATTATTTTCAAATCCTACATTAATTGGTAAAAATGTATAAGTTACGGTATCGCTTATTGTACATTGTTCATTATGTGGTAATGTTGCATCATAAACAACGGTTACTTTATATTCGCCGTCTAGTCCATAATTTAGTGCATTTATTTCTATCGTATCTGTTGGTAAATTTAAATTTACAAACTCACCTTGTTCATTTTTCTTATACCAAACATAAGTTGACAATGGACCTCCATAAAACTCAGAAGCTGATATTACATAAGATTCCCTACAGTTTTCATCACTACCTAAACCGATTAAACCAATATTCCCATTAACTTTAATCACTTTATTATTACATTGTTGTACAACACTGTTAACTTGAAAAATTAAATCAGCATCTATAGCATCAATGTAACGCATATTAACAAAGTCAAATTCGTTTTGATTGTTCGGATTTGCATAAGCTATTTTAGCATTGTTACCCGCAGTTCCTATTATGGTATTAATTTGGCAAGGAGTTCCATTAGTAAACAACTCGTCTTCCACAGTTAAGGTCATTCCATTTTTTAAGGTTAGCGTTAAATTATTTGGTGCAATGAAAAGTTTATTCACCTTTAAATTGTTAATAACTGCAGCGCTTTTAGAAACTAGTAGTTCTTTTATATAAGTATTATCAGCATCAATTGTGGCATTTTCACCAACTATTTCAACTTTATTAAAAATATGATCTGAATTAGCAAAGAATAAGTTAGAAATATTAATAGTACTTCCTATGGCACTTAATGTAGCATTAACGGCAGTAAAACGATAAAGTGCGATATTCAAAGTAGCATTAGTAATATTTAGATGTCTAATTTTTCCATTATTTGAATTAAGATGATTAATATTAAGAATATTACCTCGTCCGTTAAATTCGCCCATTGAAAATTCATAATAACCAACAGTTAATACATCTGGAGCATTAAAAACGGAAGGTTTATTTTGAAAAATATTAGAAACACTAAAGGCAGATAAATTCATATTAATTTCACCTCCATTTATTATCAGATTGCCATTTACCTTTAAATTATTTTCAAAATTAAAAATATGATTGGCAATAGAAGGTTGCATAACCAAATCCTTAACTTGAACTGTTCCTTGTACTGGTCCTTTAATTGTTGTTAAGCTTGTATCTGTACCGTGATGAATAAGTTTTAAATTTAAATTAGAATCTTGTCCAAACTCTACTGTATCTCCAAAAGCATTTATATCATTTCCTGTAAATACCATTCCTGCAGGTGCATTAGATGCATAAAAATTCTTAAAATAAGCTGAAGAGTTATTGATATTAATAGTAAGTCCATTATTACCTGAAAAAGATTCAAAATGCACATTATCAAAAGGATCCGGTATACACTGGTTCATAGCTGTTTGCCCCGTTGGGTCTGTAGTCCAATTCAATGGATCATTCCAATTATTGCTATTTGTACCTATCCAATATAAATCGAAACTTGGTAATTCTATTATATCAAACCCACTAGAGTCACTACTAACTACACCTTGTATTTGATAAGTCACACCGTTATCAGCCGCTTTAACTCCATTTATAAAAATATTCTTAATTAAAATATTTTGTTCTGCAATGAAGTTTATAAACTGTCCTTCTGTTTTTTCTATAATTCCAAGCTCCATTAAGCCATCACAGTCTCCTGTATTAGAGATAAACTGATTGTTTACTGTAAAAGTTCTTCCGTCAGTAAAAAGTAATCGCCCTTGTTTTCCTATTTGTATTGAATTTACAGTTACATTAGAATTTATATTTAATAATGGGGCATCTGCAGGTGGTGTACATTTAAAAATACCAACTGTTAATAAAAAATCAGGTGAACCTAATGGATAATTTAAATTTGAAACAGCAGATTCTATAGTTAATTCATTAATTGTAGTATCACGATATTCAACTAACAATTTATTAGAGTTATCAACTGATATATCGTGCACTGTAACTTTATCAATAGTAGGATTTTGTAATTTAAGTTCATTTCCATTTCTAAGAATAATATGAGATCCTGGTTGATCGGCAAACAAAATTATTTGTTGTTCCCTCGAGGAAAACCAAAACCTTTCTTGAACAGAAATGGTAGACTTTTGCATATTCAAAATTTGTATATACGCACCGTATTCATGCCAACCTCCTAAAAAATCGCCTCCTAAGTAAATATTTTTTTCATTGGTATTTATTGTTCCTCCGTGAAATGTTAAGTTTTTAGCTTGAGCTGTTTGCAGATCGTCTTGTAAAGTCCATGTACCTTTTCCAAAAAAAGTTAATTCATGAAATACAGATCCGTTTGAGGTAATTTCGTTATTGTTGAAATCTGAACTAAAAAATACTGTTGATTCAATTTCGGAATTTGCACTCATCTCCCATGATCCTGTAACATTCAGATCCAAACCACTTAAAACTAATTCAGGTGTGTTGATCGAAACATTATGAGCAAAGGCAGTTAGATCAGTTACATTGATTTGTAAAGGAAGGTTACTATTGATAAAAACATCATCAAAAGAAGTAGGTAAACAGCTACCCGGTGAACCATTAGGTGTATTTGACCAATTTGAAGGGTCGTTCCATTCATTAGATGTTATTCCTCCAATCCAATAAAAATTCTTAGCCGCAGGAATGTTGTTATAAGTAACTGCTCCACTATTAGCAATACCATAAGCTATTTTTGTATTATTATTATTTGGGTTTAAAAAATTAACTCTCCGAGCAATCATATTAGGTACATTTAATTCAGCACCAGTACTGTTAATAAATGTACCATCATTATATCCTGATGCTTCAATTATAAAATAACTATCACAATTAATTTCTATATATTCAATTGAATCTAAAATTTCTATTTTAGTATCAATTTCTATTTTAATAATTGCATTTGGTTTAACTCTAAGTTTTTCAATAACATAATTGCCAAAACCTCTCAAATTATATTCAGAACCATTAAAATTAAGTACTTTAACTTTACCATTAAAACTGCCTATAGGTGATCTAACTAGATCATTATTTAAATTGACAATATTGTAACTTGAAGTTCCACTTTTTATATTAAATTCGATTCCTTCGATATTTAAAATTGACAAAGGAGCATTAAAAATACCATTAAAAATCCATGTATTGGTAGTTATGACAACATTAAGTGGTAAAATTAATTGCCCATTATTTGTAGTATCATGTCTATTATCAAGTTTTGTTAAATTAAAAATAGTTGTATTTGGTAAATTAAATATACCCGTTAAATTCAACTCTCCTATTGTTATTTCTGGTAAATCATATTGTGTAGTTCCTTCAGAAAGTTTAAGATTAATGGTACTTGGAAATGCATCTTTAATCAATGTTAAACCAAGACCTGTTTTGGCAAACTTAGCTATCTCTGCAGCATTAAACCAAACTTGTGCAGTTTCCCCCATATTTGGAGTTGAAAGAAGTTCTCCTGCACCAGTAATAGTAACATTAGGCTGAAGTATAATATTTTCTCTAACTCCTAAAGTTAAATTATAATTGATTGTAATTTTAGGAGAATTATTACTATCTAAATCACTTGTAAACGTCAAACTTTTTACCCTTGAATTGAATCGAACATTGACATTTCGAGTAGGTTGATTACCAGTTCCTGTTAACCCCGAATTTATATCAAAAATAACATGCGTATCAGCATTTGGTATAGAAGACGGCTGCAGATTAGGGTCTTGCGAACCTGATTGAAAAGACCAATGAGATAAATCGTCCCAGTTACCAGCTCCTCCAATCCAATACATTGTTTGTTCTTGCGCAAACCCACAGATACTAATCAGAAATATAATAAAAATGTAAATTTTTTTCATAAAATATAGTTATAAATATTAAATCAAATCGATGATACATAACTATCTTGAATTGATTCTAAATAAATTTCGTGAATTAAAAGTCTTATAAAGCATTTAGTTTTTCCTAAATTAAGGATTCACTAATGTTTCATCTTTTATCTTAAAAACTATATTCATGTAAGTTTTATCAGTAACTATAGCATTTGTCAAAACTTCATAAGTTAAAATACCATCGTTAGATAACGTAATTGAAGCAGGATCAAAAACAGTATTATCAAAATAGGTAATGAAATAATCTAAATTTGCAAAAATTGGTAAGGAAGTTGCTGTTGGATTTTTTATTGCAGTTCTATTTGAACCAGATACATTTCCTGTCATTCCGAATTCGTTAGTATAAATTTGGTATAAGTTTACAGTAAATGTACCATTAGAATAAGACACATAAGTTGGTAAATTTACATCAGTAGTTGGTAAAACTAAAGATGGGGCATAAAAATAATTTACTAAACTATTTTTCCCTGCTAAACCTTGAGGCCCAACTTCTCCTTGTAAACCTTGTGGTCCAATAGGTCCTTGCAAACCTTGTTCACCTTTTAAAGACTCAATAAAGTCTCCCTCAGATTTACCTTCGTTACCTGGTAAGCGTTCCCAAATATCATAAGCAGATTCACCATTTTCACCATTAAGACCAGGTACACCTCTAAGTCCTTGAGGCCCAACTTCTCCTTGTAAACCTTGTGGTCCAATAGGTCCTTGAGGCCCAACTTCTCCTTGTAAACCTTGTGGTCCAATAGGTCCTTGAGGCCCAACTTCTCCTTGTAAACCTTGAGGACCTTGCGGACCTATTGGACCTGGATCTCCTTGTAAACCTTGTGGTCCAATAGGTCCTTGCGGACCAACTTCTCCTTGTAAACCTTGTGGTCCAATAGGTCCTTGAGGCCCAACTTCTCCTTGTAAACCTTGTGGTCCAATAGGTCCTTGCGGACCCGAAGCTAAATCAATTGTAGTTGCTAAGCCTCTTTCGTTTGTATAGGTAAATGTATGGTCATTATTACTTACTAATGTAGTTGTAATATTTATATCTATTAATGGTATATCAGCAATATTGCCAAAAGTATCCGTAAAGACTAATTTAGAGTCAATTACTTCAAAGAAAATAGGACTTTTAGAAGAATTGATAATATCATCTAAATCTGCAGAATGGGCAATTTTAAGCCATTTATTTTCATACCAGTAATAATAACCAGGATTCATTGTAGTATTCTTAGTTGTATTGAATACTAATAGTGAATTAATATTTCCTGATGTAATTGATTTCGTATCAGTTGGAGATTCTAAAGCAATTCGTGGAATAAGAATTCCCTTATCGTCTGCAACAATATCAAGCTGCGAAGAAGGGTGGGGGGTTGCTGTCCCTATACCAACTTGCCCGTAAGATATCGCTCCTAAAGCACTAAAAGCGCCAAGTAAAATCCATTTCTTTTTCATTTGATAACTATTTTTGATTATTTTTTATATTAGTGATAATAAATTCACTTCGTCTATTTAGCTGGTGTTGTGCTGCAGTACATGGCACGCCTTTTTTACAGTCGTTTAATAGATGTGTATCTCCGTATCCTTTATAAGTCAATCGGTT
>CANRKI010000143.1 GCA_947631175.1 uncultured Flavobacterium sp. | reverse complement strand
ATGCTACATCATATTTTACTTTTCTTGCCATAAAAAATGCCCCCAAAAGTGTCTAACTTTTTGGGGGCAGTGTATTAATTCTGAGCTTTTTTTTAATTAATTTTTCTAAACGTTCTCCAATTATCGGTGATTGCTTTTTTGTCTGCGGTTAACTGTAAAACAACATGGGCTTCAAATTGCCAACTGCCGTTAGATACAGCTTCACCTGGAGGAAATTTCCAGTTGTAACGTTCAGCTTTCCATTCCCCATCTCCCTGATAACTCAAGTTTTCATACATAACATATCCAGACAATTTTAAAGGATATAATAATGGGTCTAAGCCGCAAAGTGCGCCATTAGGACCATTAAAATCAATACTATATCCCTTTTCAGATTGCCAGATACCATTTATGTCTTCTGGGTGACTCCAATCAATTTTCATTTCGTGTTTTAGGAATAATAACCAATTCATTTGTTTATTTATTGTTTTGCAAAATGAAAATAATAAAAAAAAGATTGCCAAAAGGCAATCTTTGAAGATTTATTAAAAAATACATATTTTTTTATCAGATTATTTTTGTTCTGATAAATTTTTCATCTCTTTTTCTACCATATCGTAAAATTGATCGATTTTAGGCATGATGATTACTTTAGTTCTACGGTTTTTAGATCGATTATTTGGTGAATCATTTGATGCTAATGGAACATAGAAACTACGACCTGCTGGAATTAATTGTTTTGGATCAACACCTAAATCTTCGTGTAAAACGCGAACGATAGAAGTTGCTCGCTTTACAGATAAATCCCAATTGTCTTGTAAAACCGAATTTTTGATTGGTAAATTATCCGTGTGTCCTTCAATCATACATTCAAAATCAGGTTTTGCTTTAATAACCTGTGCCACTTTATTTAAAACTTGTTTTGCACCTTCGCTCACTTGGTAGCTTCCTGATTTAAATAATAAGTTATCTGCAATAGAGATCATGATTACCCCTTTTTCAACATTAATATTAATGTCTGGGTCTTGCATTCCTACATCACTTTTTAAAGCTGATACTAAAGCTAATGTTACACTATCCTTTTTAGTTAAAGCATCTTGTAAACGTGTTATTCTTAAATCTTTTTCTTTTAAACTCTCTAAAGATTTCTCTAAATTTTCAGCCCCTTTTTTAGTTAACGTAGTTAAATTTCCTACATTGTTAATTAAATCTGAGTTATTTTTTCGTAAGTTATTTACTTCATTATCTAACTGGTTTCTTTCGGCCAAACAAGTGTTTAACTTTACTGTACAAGTATTTAATAAATCTTGAATTTCTTTATTTTTAGCTTGTAGCTCAGCGATTTGTTTCTTTGCTCCACAAGAAGTTAAAGTTAGGGCAATAACAGATAGTGCTATAAATGCTCTTTTCATAATATTTATATAAGTGGTTTTTATTTATTAATGTAACAAAAATATAAAGTTATCAGATAATAATTACGTATAATACGATAAACTATTGTTAAATGTCACGAAAATACTTATTTCCTTTAACAAAATATTGATAGACTACCGAATTTGTATAATAGTAATTTGATTTAGAAAAGCCATCTCGCTTTTTAAGCATTTTATTTAATCGAGCGTAAAAAGCAAAATGCGAAATAAAAACAGCCCACAAATGCTTAAACTTACCTTGTAGTAAAAATCGAATTCCTGCAATACCATCTAAACAAAGACGTATAAAAATAATAGGAAATAATTTACTTTTAGGCAAGTTTTTTGCCATCATGCACAAACTGTTTCTAAAATTTAAAAACGTTTTATGCGGATTACCTTGCTCTAAAGTTGCACCACCCACGTGGTATACTGTCGATTCGGCGCAGTAAAACGCTTTATGGTTTTTATTAAATGCACGCCAGCATAAATCGATCTCTTCTTGATGCGCAAAAAAATCAGAATCAAATCCACCCAAAGATGTAAAAACTTCATTTTTAATAAAAAAACATGCTCCCGAAGCCCAAAAAATATAATCCGAAGCATAAATATCTTTGTTCTCGAGCGTATCAAAAAGACGACCACGACAAAACGGAAACCCAAATTTATCAATAAAGCCACCTCCAGCTCCGGCATATTCGTATTTATTTTTATCAGAATAAGCCAAAATTTGAGGTTGAACTATAGCTACATCAGCTTTGGTATCAAACACATTTTGTATCGGAGTTAACCAGTTGGGTGTAACCTCAATGTCCGAATTTATCAATCCTAAAATAGGTTCTTTTACCTGTGTTAATGCCTCGTTATAACCTTGTGCATACCCAAAGTTATCCGAATTTTGAATTATTGTTACCGAGCTATAATTTTGCTTGATAAATGCTACAGAATCATCTGTTGATGCGTTATCTGCTACATATATTTGTGCCTGAGGAGAATAATTTATTATGGTTGGTAAAAACTTTTCGAGTAATGATTTACCATTCCAATTTAAAATTACAAGGGCTATAGTTTTCAATATTAATGTTGATTTAATGATTCTTGTAAAATACCGTTTACATGAGTATTTAATTGATTCGAAAATGCCTCATGATCATATTGCTTTTTTGCATATTCAAAAAAATCTAAAAAGTCTTTAACCACTTCGGTACTAAATGTATTTGGATTTTCTTTAATAAAAATTAAAAATTCTTGTTGTATTTCGGGATATATTTCTTTGGTAGATAACTCGTATGTACCAGTATTATCCATGCCCAATAAATAACTTTGTAGGTAATAAGCAAACACCTCTTTAGCGGTAACATTGTATCTTGATTCTGGATATTTTTTTATATATTTTTCCCATCTTAAAACACGCGCTCTCACATCTTTCCATGGCACCACAATTCCGGCATCCATCTGAAAAACATTTTTATCATCTTCCGAATAATTGTATAAAAAAGCTTCCAAGTCTTTAGTAACTTTTCCTTTAAACGTTTTGTAAAAATAATCGTGACGATATTGAAAGCTATAAAAACCTTCGCCTTCGTATATCAATTCAATGTTGTTTTCTTTAAGTTTTTCAATCTTTACTTTCCATTCTTTAGGAACATCAACTGACTCGTAGTTCACATAATTATCCAATATTTCACTGTTCGTAAAATTATAATCTGTTAAACTCGAGATCATTTTCTCTGAAAATTCTTCATACAAACTATTGGCCTTTAGAGAATCGGCTTCTTTTAATAAAAAAGCTAAATCGTGCTGATATTCAATAATTTGCAACAAATACGTATTACTTATTGTTGCATCTATAACTCCAATACTGTATTTTTTTTCAGACTCATATTGCAGTTTACGTTCCAAATCAGGATCTACCGTTGTTACAGTATCCTCTGGCTGTTCATCAACATTTACGTTATTTTGTTTACAACTAAATAAACAAAAAATTAATACAATATAAATTGGTGTTTTTAGTATCATTTTCATGGTAAATCTGGTAAAAATATATAACCTTGATTTAAATAATCGAGTTGACAAAAGTAGTGATTTAATCCATTGGTTACCATTAAATAATTGGCCGTTAACACCCCATTATACCTCGCAATTTGATCAAAAGTATTTTGGGTGATTTTAACCTCTGGCGCTTTACACTCGACCAACAAATAAATACTACCGTCCGAATTGTATACAACCACATCATATCGCTTATTCAATCCGTTAATTTTAACTACTTTTTCAACATTAATCAAAGACTTCGAAACTCCCTTAACTGCAATTAAATAATGTACCACATGTTGCCTCACCCATTCCTCTGGAGTAAGTAAAATAAATTTTTTACGTATAACATCAAAAATAGACACTTTATTTTCATTATTTTTGAAACGAAAAGTAAAGGCAGGAAAATTAAGTTTTTGCATCTGCAAATATCTATATTTTTTCTAAATTTTAAAGATTTTATAATGGACGACGTATCAAAAATCATTAAAGAAATTAAGGCTGGGCAAATTAAGCCCATTTATTTTTTAATGGGAGATGAACCTTATTATATTGATAAAGTTTCTGAATTTATCGAACAAAATGTATTGCCCGAAGAAAGTCGAGGTTTTGATCAAATGGTTATGTACGGAAAAGATGTAACCATACAAGATATAATTGCGGCGGCAAAACGCTTCCCAATGCTTGCAGAAAAACAAGTGATTATTGTTCGCGAAGCACAAGAACTTGCCAAATCGATTAACGATTTAACAGCTTATGTCGAAAATCCGCAACCCACAACAACGCTGGTTTTTTGTTATAAAAAAGACAAACTTGACGGCAAATTAAAAGTTACAAAAGCCTTAACCCAAAAAGAATACATTTTTAACAGTAAAAAAAAATACGAAAACGAAGTTGCCAAATGGATGGTGGGCGTGTTAAAAACTAAAAAACTAACCATTAACCCCAAAGCCGCGGCACTTTTAATCGAATTTTTAGGAACAGACTTAAGCCGAATTGCCACCGAATTTGACAAACTTGCCATTATTTTAAAACCTGGCGATGAGATAACTGTCGAAATCATCGAAAAAAACATCGGTTTTAGTAAAGATTATAATAATTTCGAGCTCATCAACGCTATTAACAATACGGACATCCAAAAAGCATATCGAATCATTCAGCATTTCAGCAAAGATCCATCTGCAAATCCCGTATTATTAACCATAAGCGCGCTGTACGGACATTTCAAAAAAATATTAACCTACCACGCACTTACAGACAAAACAAAAGCCGCATCAGCATTAAAAATTAACCCCTACTTTGTAAAGGACATCGAGCTTGGCGCCAAAAAATATCCAATGAAAAACGTTGCCAAAGTAATCTCAAAACTCCATCAATTCGATCTAAAAAGTAAAGGAGTTGACGCCGGAAACATATCGCATCACGACTTATTAAAAGAAACATTACTTGCCGTTTTCGAACAGCAAAAACATTAAAATAGCCACAAATACCAACTATGAAAGATAAAAACAATAAAAAAATGATGAACAAAAACACCGTATTAGGCTGGGCCACGCTAATTATGGTAATCATGGGCATTTTACTAATCGCGCTAGGCATCTTTAAATATCAAGAAGTTGCAGGTTACGGATTTACCGCTGTAGGCATTGGATTTTTAGCCAACGCCTGGGTTTTTAACGCACTAAAAGGTCGTGTTTAAACATCAAAAATACTAAGGCGTTACCTGTACAAAAACTCCTGAAGTCGTTTTTTACAGGTCGCGTGTTTTGCACTCGCTCTTTTTAAATTCGTTTCACTACTTTAAAAAGGAGCTCAAACAATGCGCCACCCGCTAACGCAAAAAAAGAATCGCTTATTCAAGCGATTCTTTTTTTTAAACTATTCCCAAACGGCAACCTCATCAATACCATCAAAAACAAGGGCTTTTACAATACCGTTTCCTAATTCACTTTTATGCAATTCGATCCTAATATTCGAATTTACCTTTTCTAAAACCGAAGCGTTCGGAAAAACTCGATCACCGCTTTTAAAACTCACAAAAACAACATCCAATTTTAAAGAATCTAATTCTGCCTCATAAATTACATTAATAATAACTTCAGTTACAATATAATCGCCACTTCCCTTGTATTTTATAAATTAGTAAAAAAGATTTTTTTTATTCTTACATACCTAACTTATTACAAAACATAGCAACCAAATAAAAAGAAACTTCTTGCATTACTTTTAAACTATTACAATTGTTACATTATACAAACCAGAAAATACTTTATGCCCTACATAATTTGCAGCATAATCACTTTTATTAAGTAAAATATCCGTAAAAATTTTGCTGTTGCTATGGATTGGATTAAATGTTTATCATATTTATTAACAACAGAATAAAAGTTGTGATAAAATAATTAATCACCTTCCTTTCGATTTTCAACATCCAATAACTCTTATAATAAAACTCTAAATCTATAGTCAATCCCCCCTACCTCTGTTACTTCCTCCATTTTTAACTCATGGTTAATCGGTGTTTGAGCGTATGAGATTATGAAAAAAAACGTTTTAAAAAACAATTTATATAGCTTTAGTTAATTGTAACAATATTGAATTGAAAAACAAAACACTGAATTACAAACCATTATGAATTTAAAAAACTTCAAGACGCGTTAGGGATTGTAGCATTGTTTGAGCACATTTTGAAACGAAGTGTAAAAATTGCGAGTGCGTAAAGCCCGGCCTTATTTTGTAGAACGTTTCAACTCTTTCAAAAATGATATTAAAATAAGGCAACGCCCAAACAAAAATCCTTACTATTTGAGCGATAAATTACGTGCAAATGTTTTATAATTAGCAAACAAAAGGTTATTTTTGTACTTTCAACAACAACACAACTAATACATACACAATGATTCATTTCTTCGTGAACCAAAAGG
>CANRKI010000142.1 GCA_947631175.1 uncultured Flavobacterium sp. | reverse complement strand
GAGTCCGATAGAATATCGAACTCATTTTTATAATTATTAATTTTTAATCTGTCCAAACTTTTGGGTGCAGTCCAGTTAAACAAACCTTTTTTAATTTTACAACGCAATCAAAATCACTTAAATTTAATTAACAATGCTTCGGAAAATAAAAAATAGATTTTTAATTCTAGCGAAGAATACTTTTCAAATACTAGAATTAATCTTACTATTCGCGCAAAACAACTTAACCAACCGACAGTTTGTTTACATTTCTAGTGTATTAGTTGCCGTATCCTCTGCCCTAGCGGTAATTGTATTAAAAACTTTTGCTCATACTGTTTTTAATTTTGCTAATTATATCGATTCTATCTTTCATCTTCCATATTCAAATAGTATTTTACCTATTGTTGGTATTTTACTAACTGTATTGGTAATTCAAAAATTTTTAGATGGATCCATTCAAAAGGGGACTGCACAAATCATGATTGCTATTGCAAACAAAAGTGGTTTTATCCCTCAAAAACAAATGTATGCACAAATTCTTACCAGCTCACTAACTGTAGGTTTAGGTGGATCTGCTGGGTTAGAATCACCTATTACCATTACTGGAGCAGCCTTTGGATCAAACTATGCAAAACATTATAAATTTTCGTATAAAGATCGAGTGTTACTACTTGCTTGTGGTGTAGCCGCAGGTATAGCGGCCGCATTTAACGCGCCTATTGCGGGAGTTTTATTTGCGATCGAAGTGGTATTAGCCGATATGAGTATTAGTGCTTTTATCCCTTTAATGATTGCTTCGGCAACTGGAGCTTTAACATCAAATATTATTTTAAAAGAAGATATTTTACTTCATTTCACTGAGAAGCTTACCTTTAATTCTGCAAACATTCCTTATTATGTGGCCATTGGTGTTATTGCCGGATTTGTTTCGGTTTACCACGCTCGAATGTTTAGAAAAATCGAAAACTATTGTGCTAAACTAGGATATGGTCCGTATAAAAAAGCATTAATTGGAGCTAGCTTTTTAGCGCTACTTATCTTTTTATTTCCAACACTTTTTGGCGAAGGATATGAAAGTATTAAGGCACTTTCGAGCTCAAATCCAGAAGAAATTTTAAACAATACATTACTCGAAAATTTTAAATCCAACCAATGGATATTATTATTTTTTGTTGCCATTACTCTTTTAATCAAATCAATAGCAACAGCTTTAACCCTAGGGAGTGGCGGAAATGGTGGTAATTTTGCACCTTCCCTATTTGTAGGATCTTACTTAGGTTTTGTGGTTGCTAAATTTTTCTCACTAATAGGTTTATCAAGCAATTTACCCATTTCTAACTTTACCATTGTAGGTATGGCCGGCGTATTATCTGGACTTTTTCATGCGCCATTAACCGCCATATTTTTAATTGCTGAAATTACATCGGGATACAATCTAATGATTCCACTACTAATTGTATCATCCATCAGTTTTGCAATCTCTAAAAAAATGGAAGGCTACTCGATGGATATAAAAACATTAGTTAAAAAAGGAATTGTTTTTACTTCGGATAAAGACAAAAACCTTTTAAGTTCAATCGAAATCAAATCACACATTGTAACTAACTTTGTAAGTATAAACATAACCGATACGTTAGAAACTGTAATTAAAAAAATTGAAAACTCAACGCAATTGGATTTTCCTGTGGTTGATTTAAATCAAAATTTTATTGGTATTGCAGAGTTTAAAGTCTTGAAACATTACATTTTTAATCCAGATAAAATTAAAAACACAAACCTTAAAGATTTAGTGAATTACGATCCGGTTGTTATTACAGCGTATGACACCATTGAAACTATAATGTCGAAATTTACCGAATCAGGTATGTATAAACTATTTTACATTACTGAAGATCAATGTTTAGGTTATGTAAAAAAAATTAAAATATTAGAATCTTATCGCGAAAAATTAAATTCATTAAGGATAGAATAACATCTTAAAAATTTAATAAATCGTTCGATTCCTTTTCTAACAATTTTAAGCATAAAATTAAAAAACTTATATTTGCATTTTGTCAATAAACTATGCTAGATCAAGAAAATACCATTGAAGTTTTAGGCGCTCGCGCTCACAATTTAAAAAATATTGACGTAAAAATCCCTCGCGAAAAACTTGTGGTTATTACCGGACTTTCGGGTTCAGGAAAATCCTCTTTAGCCTTTGATACAATATATGCCGAAGGACAACGTCGTTACATCGAAACTTTCTCGGCTTATGCACGACAATTTTTAGGTGGTCTAGAACGTCCTGATGTAGATAAAATAGATGGCTTATCGCCTGTAATTGCTATCGAACAAAAAACGACCTCAAAAAATCCACGATCAACCGTGGGGACAATCACAGAAATTTACGATTTTTTACGTTTACTTTTTGCTCGTGCTAGTGATGCTTATAGCTACAACACTGGAGAAAAAATGGTTAGTTTTAGCGACGACAAAATTAAAGAGCTTATTTTAAACGACTTTAAAGGAAAAAAAATCAATATACTTTCGCCTGTTATTCGATCTCGTAAAGGACATTATCGCGAATTATTTGAGCAAATATCAAAACAAGGTTTTGTAAAAGTTCGTATAGATGGTGAAATTAAAGATTTAGAATACAACATGAAAGTCGATCGATACAAAACGCATGACATCGAAATTGTAATCGATAGACTTTTAATAGACGAAAAAGAAGATACTTTAAAAAGACTTAACGAAAGCATACAAACCGCTATGTATCATGGCGACAATGTTATGATGGTGATAGAACACGAAAGTGACAACACCCGCTTTTTTAGTCGTAACTTAATGTGTCCGACCTCGGGTATTTCGTATCCTAACCCAGAACCAAACTTTTTCTCGTTTAATTCTCCAAAAGGCGCTTGCCCACATTGTAACGGTTTAGGAACCACACATGTTATTAACATGGATAAAATTATTCCTAACCCAAAAACATCAATAAAAGCAGGTGGTTTAGCTCCGTTAGGGGAACAAAAAAACACTTGGATTTTTAAACAACTCGAAATTATCGCCTTAAAATATAACTTCAAATTATCAGACGCTATCGAAAATATTCCAGCAGAAGCTATGGATATTATTTTAAATGGTGGGAAAGATAAATTTTCGGTACATTCCAAAACATTAGGAATTACCAAAGATTATAAACTTGATTTTGAAGGAATTTCCAATTTTATTAAAAATCAATTCCAAGAAGCCGCTTCATCAACAATTAAAAGATGGGCAAAAGAATTTATGGACGATGTTCCCTGCAACGAATGTAACGGAACACGTTTACGAAAAGAATCTTTATATTTTAAAATTGCAGAAAAAAATATTGGTGAACTAAGCCGTTTAGATATTATTGACTTAGCCTTATGGTTTAACGAAATTGCTCCTAAATTATCCGAAAAACAACAAGCCATTGCTGCCGAAGTTATAAAGGAAATTAGTACGCGTTTGCAATTTTTATTAGATGTTGGTTTAGATTATTTATCGCTTAACCGAAGCTCAAAAACACTTTCGGGTGGCGAGGCACAGCGTATTAGATTAGCAACCCAAATTGGATCGCAACTTGTAGGCGTGCTTTATATTTTAGATGAACCTAGTATTGGATTACACCAAAGGGATAACGAAAAATTAATAAATTCACTAACCCAACTAAGAGATATTGGGAACTCAATTATTGTTGTTGAACACGATAAAGATATGATTGAGGCTGCGGATTATGTAATTGACATTGGACCAAAAGCCGGTCGATTTGGCGGAAACATAATTTCGCAAGGCACACCAAAGCAATTATTAAAAGAAGAAACCCTAACAGCAAATTATCTAAACGGAAAACTAAACATCTCGGTTCCCGAAAATCGTAGAACAGGAAACGGAAAAAGTTTAACCATTAAAGGTGCTAGCGGAAACAACCTAAAAAATGTTACAGCAACTTTTCCTTTAGGGACTTTAATTGTTGTTACCGGAGTTTCTGGATCAGGAAAATCAACGCTGATAAACGAAACGCTTTATCCCATTTTAAACCAACACTTTTTTAATGCTTTAAAAGAACCAATGCCATACAAAAGCATTGAAGGGATTGAAAATATTGATAAAGTAATTGCTATTGACCAAAGTCCAATTGGTAGAACGCCACGATCTAATCCCGCAACATATACCGAAGTTTTTACAGAAATTAGAAACTTATTCACACAAACTCCCGAGGCGCAGATTAGAGGATACAAATCGGGACGATTTAGCTTTAACGTTTCGGGCGGGCGTTGCGCAACATGCGAAGGATCAGGAGTAAGAACCATTGAGATGGCTTTTTTACCAGATGTTTATGTTGAATGCGAAAGCTGTAATGGTAAACGATTTAATCGAGAAACTTTAGAAATTAGATACAAAGGAAAATCTATATCTGATGTTTTAGAAATGACTGTTGACGAAGCTGTTGAATTTTTTGAAAACATTCCTAAAATATATCGTAAAATAAAAACCATTCAAGATGTAGGTTTGGGTTACATTACATTAGGGCAACAATCAACAACTTTATCTGGTGGCGAAGCTCAACGTGTAAAATTAGCCACCGAACTTTCTAAACGCGATACCGGAAATACATTTTATATTTTAGACGAACCAACAACTGGTTTGCATTTTGAAGATATCAGGGTTTTAATGGAAGTGATACAGCAGTTAGTAAACAAAGGAAATACCGTTTTAATTATTGAACACAACATGGACGTAATTAAAATTGCCGATTATATAATAGATGTAGGATACGAAGGTGGTAAAAATGGTGGGCAAATTGTTGCCAAAGGAACGCCAGAAGAAATTGTTAAAAATAAAAAAAGTTTTACAGCCAAATTTCTGAAAAAAGAACTATCTTAGTCATCTTGCAATTTTATTTTTTAAAATTATGATTAACGAAGAATTTGAGAAAGAAGAATTAAAAATAAAAGAAAAGTTTCAACAAAAAACTTGGAATGAAATAAGAGCTAACGACTCTTGGGCTATTTTTAAAATTATGTCTGAGTTTGTTAACGGATACGAATCTATGGGGCGTATTGGCCCATCGGTATCGATATTTGGATCGGCTCGTACAAAACCAGACAATCCGTATTATCAATTAGCAGAACGAATTGCTTATAAAATTTCGAAAGCGGGTTACGGTGTAATTACTGGTGGTGGACCAGGTATTATGGAAGCTGGAAACAAAGGAGCTCACATAGGTGGTGGTGTTTCGGTTGGTTTAAATATTGTTTTACCATTTGAGCAGCACTTTAATCCATATATTGATAAAGATAAGAACTTAAATTTTGATTACTTTTTTGTACGCAAAGTTATGTTTGTAAAGTATTCTCAAGGATTTGTGGTTATGCCTGGTGGTTTTGGAACTTTAGATGAACTTTTTGAAGCGATTACTTTGATTCAAACAAAAAAGATAGGTAAATTTCCTATTATTTTAGTTGGAACTGAGTTTTGGTCTGGTTTAATTGACTGGTTTAAAAATGTAATGATTGAAAAATATCATAACGCCTCTCCAGAAGATATGAATTTGATTAAAGTAGTAGATACTGAAGATGAAGTGGTTGAAATTTTAGATAATTTCTATAAAAAATACACACTACGTCCAAACTTTTAATAGTAAGCCTGTACAATATGTACGGGCTTTTTTTATGCGTTTGTTTGCGTTAGGGATTGAAGCTTTGTTTGAGCTCACAGCGTAATGTAATGAAGCTGTAGCGAGTGCGTAAAGCCCGCCACGGCCATTAAAAGCCGTGGAACGCCCAAAATAATTTTATTTTTATACTTTTTTAATAAAAAAAACGTTTTATTACTTATAACAAGTATCAATAAATATTTAAATCGTATGAAAAAAATAGTTTTATCAATAAGCGTTTTTGCCCTTTCTTTGCTTGTAATTTCGTGTAAAAAAGACACTAAGATTGAAGCTGAACAAGCCATTACACCTGAGGTTGTTCAGGATGTTGCGGTTGATGGTGCTGCGGCTTCTGAGGGAGTGATTGAGGCAGTAAATGATGTAACAAAAAATTTGAGCCAAAACACAAATGATTTTTTACGTAAACATTTTGCTAACGTTGGTATTACTGAGGCGAAGTCGACAACAGATGGGTTTGAAGTAAAATTGGCTAGTGGAATGGAAATTGATTTTGATGTGAATGGAAATCCAGTGAATATTGACGGGAATGATCAAAAAATTCCGGATGGTATTATTCCGAATGGGATTTTAAATTATGTTAACGCAAATTTACCTGGACAGTTTATTACGGATTATGAGTTTAAAAATAATCAATACAAAATTGAGTTGAATAACAATAAAGAGTTTAAGTTTGATTCGAAACAAGCCTTGCTTAAATATGGACTGCACCCAAAAGTTTGGACAGATTAAAAAATTAATTATTATAAAAATGAGTTCGATATTCTATCGGA
>CANRKI010000141.1 GCA_947631175.1 uncultured Flavobacterium sp. | reverse complement strand
GTTTACAGATCCAATTTTACAAGAATATATAAATTTAGCTATCCAAAATAATTACGATATCCAAATTGCACAACAAACTGTTACTGCTGCCGAAGCTTCAATGAAAAGAGGGAAAACAGGATATTATCCAACGGTAACTGCCAATGCAACATGGACACATCAAGAAACTTCTAAAAACTCACAATTTGGTCGTCTATTCTCGCAAATCGATCAATACCAACTTTCTGCTAACCTAGCTTGGGAAGCCGATATTTGGGGGAAAATTAGAAGTAATAAAAGAGCAACTGCAGCTTCGTACCTTCAGTCTTTATCAAGTACAAAAGCAATTCAAGCACAAATTGTAGCTTCTGTTGCTTCTGTATATTACCAAATCACATCGCTAGATGCACAATTAATTATTGCCGAAAAAACTATGGAAAACAGAGACCAAAGTATCGAGGTAATAAAGGCACTTAAAGATGGTGGAACTGTTAACGAAGTAGGTGTAAAACAAACAGAAGCTCAAAAGTTAGCAACTCAGATTATAATTGAAGATTTAAAGTACAACATTAAAGTTTTAGAAAATACCTTAAGTATTTTATTAGGAAATACACCAGGGGATATTCAAAGATCTACAATTGACCAACAAAATATTGCAATTGATATAAAACAAGGAGTACCTGCTACTTTATTAGCCAATCGTGCAGATTTAATTGCTGCAGAATACGCGCTAATGAACACGTTTGAATTAACAAATATTGCTCGTTCTAATTTTTATCCATCATTTACAATTAATGCAACAACAGGATTTCAATCCTTAGAGTTAGATAAGCTTTTAGATGCAAATTCTATTTTTGCAAACATAATTACAGGCTTAGCACAACCAATTTTTAATAGTCGTCAGGTTAAAACGAATTATGAAATTGCGAAAGCAAATCAACAAAAAGCATTTTTACAATACGAAAAAACGTATTTAGAAGCAACTAAAGAAGTAGCAAATGCTTTTGCTAGCTATCAAAATGAAACCACAAAACTTGAAATTAGAGAACAACAAGTTGAAAAACTGACAAAAGCAGTTGAATTTTCGGACGAATTGTTAAATCATGGTATGGTAAATTATCTTGAAGTTATTACTGCAAAAGACAATGCCTTAAATGCTGAACTAGCTTTAGTAGATAATAAATACAAACAACTTAATGCGCTTATAACTTTATATAGAGCCTTAGGTGGTGGTTGGAAATAATCATTTTTAAAATATTTTATAAAAACCGGCTTAGTAAATATCCGGTTTTTTTTATGTCCGTTTTGAATTGTTTTTAGACCAAAATGAATACATAGGCTCTTTTTTTCTTTTTTTAATATCACTTTGTCCGAAACGAATATATTTAACGATATTTTTAACAGTGAAATATCTTGAAAAAATTGATAATATCACAAATAAACAAAATAAAAAAACTCAAAAAAAAATTATATCATAAAAAATTAACACTAAAAAAACATTTAAAATAAAAATTAAAAAATATTTGAAAATAACAATCTTCCTCCTATATTTGCTTCAAACAAACGAACACAAATTATATTAAAATGGAATGCATCTCTGTCTTTGACATGCTTAAAATAGGCATTGGACCTTCAAGCTCACATACTTTGGGTCCTTGGAGAGCAGCTGAAATTTTTCTTAGTGAAATTAGAGAACGAAATATTTTGGATTTCTCGCAAAGAATTCAAGTAGACCTATTTGGTTCTCTATCTCTCACTGGGATTGGTCACGCAACAGACCTTGCGGTAATGCTTGGTTTAAGCGGAGCTGATCCTGAACATATTCCAGTAGAAAGCATTGATGTTATCATTACTGCAATTAAAAATAAGAAAGAATTATTTTTAAATAATCAACGTATTATTTCCTTCAATCCAGAAACGGATATTGTATTTAATAAAAACTTTTTACCATTTCACGCAAACGGAATTCGATTTACCGCTTACACCGCGGATCAAACCTACGAATCTACGTTTTATAGTATTGGTGGAGGGTTTGTAATTAAAGAAAATCAAGACAATAATAAGGCTAATTTTGCTGCAAAACGCGATTTTCCTTATCCAATAGATAAAGCAGACGAACTTTTAAACTACTGCTTAACTCAAAATAAAAAAATATCTGAAATTGTTTACCAAAACGAATTATCGCTACGCTCTGCCGAAGAAGTAGATAAAGAGCTTATTCGAGTTTGGGAAACTATGCTAGAATGCATCTATATTGGTTGCCATACTGAAGGTGTTTTACCTGGCGGTTTAAATGTTAGACGTAGAGCTTACGATATGCATAAAAACCTAATCGGTGTTTTACCTTATGATAATCCTGTAAGTTGGATTGGAGTAATCCGAAAAACTGAAGTAAAATTCAGACAAATACTAAAATGGGTAAGTTGCTTTGCGCTTGCTGTTAATGAAGTTAATGCATCCCTAGGTCGTGTAGTTACCGCACCAACCAACGGAAGTGCAGGTGTAATTCCGGCAGTATTAATGTATTACTTAGTAATCGAAAACCACAATGCCACACGCGAGCAAGTAAAACAGTTTTTATTAGTAGCAGGCGAAATTGGTTCTATATTTAAAAAAGGAGCTACTATTTCTGCAGCAATGGGTGGATGTCAGGCCGAGATTGGCGTATCATCTGCAATGGCAGCGGCAGCTTTATGTGAAGTTATGGGCGGAACACCTGAACAGGTTTTAATTGCAGCCGAAATTGCAATGGAACATCATTTAGGTTTAACATGTGACCCTATTGGTGGTTTGGTACAAATACCATGTATAGAACGCAATACAATGGGTGCCATTAAAGCCATTAATGCAGCGGAGTTAGCTTTAGAAACGGATCCAAAAAATGCTAAAGTTCCGTTGGACAAAGTAGTAAATACAATGTGGCAAACTGCACAAGACATGAATAATAAATATAAAGAAACGTCTGAAGGTGGTTTGGCTGTTGCCGTTAATCTAGCCGATTGTTAGTTTTTTATAAATCATAAATCAAACAGGTTTTATTTTAAAAATAGAACCTGTTTTTTTATTTCTACGCTAACAATAATTCAATTTCAAACAAAAAAAACGACCTGATTAAATATCATTTTAAAGATTTTAGTATTGATTATACATCTAGTGCATAAAAATCAGCATGAAACACGTATAAAATAAATACATCAGGCATCTAATTATTAAAAAATTCTTTTTTATAAAACTTTTTATCTAATTTTACCTTTTACTAAACAACAATAATACTTATCACAATGTCTGTTGCAAAAAAAGATTACAAAATAGTGACAACAAAGTCGCTTTTTGATATGAAACAAAACGGAGAAAAAATCTCTATGCTTACTGCCTACGATTATACTATGGCAAAAATTGTTGATTCAGCTGGAGTTGATGTGATTTTAGTTGGTGATTCTGCCAGTAACGTAATGGCAGGACACGAAACTACCTTACCGATTACATTAGATCAAATGATCTATCACGCGTCATGCGTCGTTCGTGGGGTGCAACGTGCATTAGTTGTAGTTGACTTACCTTTTGGTACATACCAATCGGATTCTAAAAAAGCACTAGAATCAGCCATCCGAGTAATGAAAGAAAGTGGTGCGCATGCATTAAAACTTGAAGGTGGTAAAGAAATTAAAGAAGGAATTAAAAAGATTTTAGGTGCTGGTGTTCCTGTAATGGGACATTTAGGTTTAACACCACAATCTATTTATAAGTTTGGAACGTATACCGTTAGAGCAAAAGAAGAAGCTGAGGCTGAAAAACTGATTGAAGACGCTAAAATGCTTGAAAAAATTGGTTGTTTTGCAATTGTTTTAGAGAAAATTCCAGCGGCTTTAGCAGAACGCGTAGCGAAAGAAGTATCTATTCCTATTATTGGAATTGGTGCTGGTGGCGGAGTTGATGGTCAAGTATTAGTAGTACATGACATGATTGGAATGACGCACGAATTTAGTCCTAAATTTTTACGCCGTTACATGAATTTATACGAAGAAATGACAACTGCAATTGGACAGTATGTTACTGATGTTAAATCAAAAGATTTTCCAAACGAAAAAGAACAATATTAAAAAAGGCAAGATCAAATGATCTTGCCTTTTTTAATTAATTTCATTGTAATCAATCACAAAATTTGTACCCATTATATAATTTTATGCAGTATTAAAGCAAATATTTCAAGAAGAAGAGGAAAAACAATTAAAAATAATAGGGTGAGACAGTCATTTATCTTGCTTTTATTCATCTCGGCTAAACAATTCACTTTTGATTAACACTTTTTATTGATATATTTGTTGTTAATGTAATATTTAGGTTTATAATTCTACAATGAGATATACAGTGTATATTATATTTTTCACTTTCATTCAAATCTTTTCTTTAGTGTTTAAAGAAGAGGTTAATACTGATATTATTTATACTGAGACCTGCTACCAACTAATACAACCTCAATACGCTACAGATTTTACAGAATTACCTGACAATAATATAATTCAAAACTCCAGACGTTACAAAGAAGAACCAAATACCAATTTAGTATTCTTTGTAAAAATAAATCATATTTCCGATTTTATTGCATCTTCACTTCTTTTAAAAGAAAAAAATCGATTCTTTTATCTTATAAGTGATATTATATCGGCAGCTAAAGTCAATTTATACCTACATCATTTGTTTTAAATTTTTAGAAAAAGAAACGTTACATATAAAATCGTTATAAAATTTTTCCACTAAATTAATTCAAATGTCAAAATACACTTTTATAATTGGCGCATTCGCTATATTATTAACTGCTTCTTGTAAAAAAGCAGAAACAATTTCTACTGAAGAAAAACAATATCCTACCTTAAAATTAGTAAAAAAAGATACTTTAATTGCTAATCAATTTGTAGCTGACATACAAGCTAAAAAAAATATCGAAATCCATTCTCGTATTCCTGGTATGTTACAAAACATATTTGTGAACGAAGGGCAATTTGTTAAACAAGGACAAAAGCTTTTTAAAATTAGTGATGCCGAGTTACAAATGGAACTTTTAAAAGCAAATGCCATGTATAAACAAGCTGAGGCTGATTTAAGAATGGCAAATGTAGAGGTAAAACAACTTCAAATATTATTCGATAAAAAAGTAATTGCAGATAACGAACTAGAAATGGCCAAAGCTAAAAAAGCATCGGCTCAGGCAAAACTTGCTCACGCTGATGCTGAGAAAAAAGCTGTGGTTCAAAAAATAAACTTTACAAATTTAAACGCTCCATTTGATGGCGTTATTGACCGTATTCCTTTAAAAGAAGGAAGTTTAATTGCGGAGGGTGCATTATTAACAACGGTTTCGAACTTAACTGAAGTTTATGCGTATTTCTCTCTTCCAGAAAATCTTTATTTTGAGTTAATCTCAAAAGATAAAATGGGTAAACACCAAAAAATTGAATTGATTTTACCTAACGGAGATACACACCAATACAATGGCACATTAAAAACTGCCGAAGGTGAGATTGATAATGCAACAGGAGCTATTCAATACAAAGTAGCGTTCCCTAACCCTAATAACTTAATTAAACACGGTTCTTCTGGAAAATTAGTAATCTCTGAAAAGCAAGAGAATGCTATTATTATTCCTCAAAAATCTACATTCTCTATTCAAGACAAAAGCTATGTTTTTGTTGTTGATAAAGAAAATAAGGTTAAAATGACTAACATAACTATTGAGGCAACTTTAGCAGACTCCTTCATTATCTCGACTGGTTTAAACGAAGGAGACGTAATTGTTTTTGAAGGAACACAGTCCTTACGTGACGGTGACAAAATTTCTGTAAAAAAATAATACGCCTATTTTTTAATATTTAAAAATCAAAAGTTATGGTAGAAATGTTTATCAAGCGAAAAGTTCTTTCGCTTGTAATCTCTATATTCTTTGTGTTGCTTGGTATTTTAGCAATTTTTCAGCTTCCAATCACACAATTCCCCGATATTGTTCCGCCTTCGGTAACAGTACAAGCAAAATATACAGGGGCAAATGCCGAAGTATCAGCCCAAGCGGTGGCTTTACCACTTGAACGTGCCATTAATGGTGTTCCTGGAATGACGTATATGTCGACCGTTACCTCTAATGATGGTTTAACTTTAATTCAAGTTTTCTTTGAAGTTGGTACAGATCCAGACGTTGCAGCTGTTAACGTTCAAAATCGTGTAACTACCGTTTTAGACGAATTACCCGAAGAGGTTATTAGAGCCGGAGTTACAACTGAAAAAGAAGTAAACTCGATGTTAATGTACTTAAACATTGCAAGTACAGACGACAGCCAAGACGAGCAATTTATCTTTAACTTCACAGATATCAATATTTTACAAGAATTAAAACGTATTGATGGCGTTGGGCGTGCAGAAATTATGGGACAAAAAGAATACTCGATGCGTATTTGGCTTGACCCACAAAAAATGATCTCGTATAACGTATCTGCGGACGAAGTTATTACTGCCTTACAAAAACAAAACATTTCTGCGGCACCAGGAAAAGTTGGTGAAACGTCAGGTAAAACCAACAGTTCTTTACAATACGTAATTAAATATACGGG
>CANRKI010000140.1 GCA_947631175.1 uncultured Flavobacterium sp. | reverse complement strand
ACAAAACACGTCACTAATTTATTTTTTAATAAAAAAACTCCAACACATAAATGTTAGAGTTTTTGAAGAACAATTAACATTATTATTATTATTATTATCATGTTGAAATCAACGATGCAAACATACACTTTATTAAAGACAAAGTATGTCTTTAATAAAAAAAATATTATCTATTTTTAAATATTAAGGCATCAATACTGAATTTACCAGGTCCGCATAGTAAAATAACGAAATACGAAATTAAATAAAATAAGCCTAACTCTTGTTTTGCAAAATCATGTGAGGCGTGAACTACAAATACAGCAACTATCATTGTTATTGCTAACGGAATTGCGGCAAAGCGCGTAGACAATCCGATTAGAACAAGAAAAGCACAAAGTATTTCCGAGAAAACAGTTAAGGCTAAAGATATTTCTGGACCTAAACCAATAGGATCAGCGAAAGTAAAATCTCCGTTAAAAAGTTTAATCATTTTATCGTAACCGTGAGTAAACATAAAACCGCCCGCCGCTATGCGAAGCAAAAGCAATGAAAAATTAATTGCATTAGACTTATGTGTAGGAATAGATTTTAAAAAATTATTTGCCATTATTTATTTTTTTAGGTTAATCAAAGTAAGGTTTAACATCAATATTTCTGACTTTTAAAAAATACAGTACAACAGTATAAGTAGCTTCTTCCAGCACTTCGAGTAAGTTATTTTTATAGTCATGTTGTAAATCAGGATGTAATTTATCATAAATTATTAAAACAGCCTTTATTTTTGTTGCTAAATAATCTAGATGTTTTGCTATAATTTTAGTTGTAGAATAGGGCTGATATAAATTCGAAAATTGTTTAAAAAAGAGGTCTAAAATCAGTAACCTCAATTCGAACTCAGATACTTTATCTTTTGTAATAGAAGCGTGTTCGTTAACCATTCCGTTTAATTGTCTGCAAGATTGGTTCAGGATTTCATACTTTCTATCAGTCGAAATTTTATCGACCTGCTCGGTTAAAAGAGTAACAGCTTCGATAATTTGCAAACGAAGCTCTTTCGTTCTATCAATTAAATCCTCCTCATTCTCCAATAATTTAAAATGCAATTGCTTAATTAACATTTGATCTTTATTAATTAAACGAGTTAATATTTTATCTTTTTCTTTTTCAGATAAAGAAAGAATAGCCTCTTTAAGTTCGGGCATTTGAGTAAGAGATAATTTCATTACAAATTATTTTAAGAGTAAAGATAAAAATAACCACAGAATCGGAATTGCTTCGACCCAAAAAAGCGTATAATATTTACTTTTATTGGGATTTGCAAAATAGGTAAATAAACCAATTGTGAGTACTAATATTAAGTTAACTAGCCATTGATTGGGATAAATTCCTACTTTAAAAAATTCGAGTATAAAAAAAGGTACGCACAATAAGTAAATTATTTTTTTTGTAGAATTGATACCTATGGATTGTGGTACGGTTTTAAGTCGAATGTCATCGTATTTTAAATCATTAATTTCGAAAATTAAAATTAAGATTAAAGTTAGTATAAATCGTTGTAGGAATTTATAAAAAACATCAATTCCCAAATTTACCTCAGCGTTTAACAATGGTAACAATAAAGTTACTCCTGCCCAACAAATAGAAACGATGTAAATTTTAATTCCAGCAATATTTCTTAGATTTAGTCTGTGTTTTCCAATTGGTATTGCATATAAAAAAGTTAATGCTGCAAAAACTAAAATCCAAAATTGTGTAATTGGTTTTAGTAAAAAGAATAAAAAAACACAAAATACAATGGAAATTAAACTTAAAATAAAAATTGAAGTTAAGTAACGATTCCAACTTTTATTTTTTATAAGTATCGTACTGTATTTTATAAAGTTATAACTTAATAAGGTTGAAAAAAAAACGAAGCTCGAAATAATCCAATCAAAAGTTAGATGCGAGAAATGAAATGTTAAGCAAACTAAGGACCAGGTTGCTATTGCTACATGTATACTTGCATGTAAATAAAAGTCAAAAATGCTTCTTACAAATCTCATCTACTACAAAAAAATAAGACTCAAAGATAAGAAATCTTTGAGTCTTAAAAACAAATGAGACTAACTAACAATTAAAAAACACCTATGTAGTGGTTTCCAGATTCATTAACCAATTTAGCTCCTTTAACAGCAACACCTGTATTTTTATTAATTACATAAATGTTACCATCTACACCAACTGGTGTTACAGCAACAAAAACTTCGTCGCCACGAACTACAAATCCTTGGTATTGACCAAAATCTAAACCAACTTGGTAAGGGATACCTTCTACTTTTACCGCTGTTTTTGCATTTAAATCAACTAAAGCTAAATAGCCCTGATCGTTTGCTCCATCATGTGTGTAAGCAATAATTGCTTTGCCGTTACCAGCATATCTCCAAGAGTCGATGTAAGCATTTTGCACGCCTAAAGCAGCATCTAAACTAAAAACATAAGAGTTATCGTATTGGTTGCTTTGATTGATTTTTAAAATATGTGAACCGTTTGGATCGCGTTGTGTTGCTTGATAAATATTGTTATCGTGTGCAACATAACCATTAAAACTACGGTAACCAGTAGTATCTCCAAATCCAACAGTTGATGTGATAACTTGAGGATTTTCTAGAGAAGGATAATCAACCACTAATGATTTAGATCCAATACGTTCAAATCCTGATTCGTTTCCTCCTGTTAACGGATTCGTTTTGCGCATCCACATTCCTATAATTAATTTATTTCCTGTAGCATTTAAAATTGGAGAATCTAAACGGAATAAATGATGACCTAAAGCTTCTTCTTCAGGAGTTAAAGGAATTTCGAATTGTTTAACTTCAGTAATTCTTGGGTTTTGTAAATCTAAACTTAAAACTGTTGCTGTACCTCTTGTGTAACCATAAATCCCTTCAATCTGAGTAACCTGAGGTGAAGTTACATTAACTGCAACTCCTGTTCTATCGCCATCAAATAATTTTGCCCAACGAGGTGATGTCCCTGCATAATCAGAAATATCTACTTGACTTCCTGTTTGTACAAAACTTCTTCCTCCATTTACAATATATTTAGAAAATGTTCCTCCATTATCTCCAGTGTAAGCAATGTTAAAAACAGTATTTCCATCTTCAGACGCTTGCAAACGTGCCGTTCTGTTAGATAATACAGGTTCTCCATTTTGATAGACATTGATCGAATAATTTTCGTCTTTAGCATTATCCACATTAACTGCGTAAATTTTTGTACCGCCATTACCATCACCAGGTGCATCTTGCATTAAGGCTCCTGCTACAGTAATCCATCTGTCTCCAGATTGTTCTGTTCCTCCTCCATTTGAATCATCGTCAGAACAACTTGTAAATAACATAGTTCCTGCTAAAGCACTAAAAAATACAGATTTTAAAATATTTGTTTTCATATGTATATATATAGTTTAAAATTTATTTAAAATGTAGTTTAACTTCACGTAAAAAGCTCGCCCAGGTTTTTGAAGGGCAAAATTGTCGTAAGCCTCAGCGTTGAAAATATTTTTTGCATCAAAACTTAAAACAACTTTTTTGTTTGGAAAAATGTAGCTTAATCCTAAATCGTGAATGAATTGTTTTGGTGTTGAGTAATAATCTACCTCTAACCAATTGGTGTAAAAAGAATCGACAGAACTGAAATTATAGAACATATTTAAGCGTGAATCTTTTTGAATCAAATCATTTAAACCGTATTGAACATTTGCATTAATTGTAAAGAAAGGTTCATTGGGTAATTGTTGATTGTATCTTGTGTTTTCGCGACCGTCTGCTGTATATTTTGAATTAAAAACAGTATTAAATTTGGACATATTTAATAATACATGTAGATCTTTTTTAAACGAATAATTAAATTCAAGATCAAAACCTTTAGATAATGTTTTAGACAAATTTTCAAAAGGAGCTGTTTCTTCCGCATCATTTAAACGCGTGTTAGATCTGCGAACAATTTTATCTTTTGTATCTCTAAAAAAACCATTAGCTCCAACCGAAAATTTATGTTGCTTAACTTTATATGGTCCTATTTTAAATCCAAAATTCACATTGTTACTAATTTCTGGTGTCAAACCATTATTTTCGACAATGTTATCTCCTACTTCACCAAAAATTTCTCCTTCAACAGGTAATCGAATTGCCCTTTCGGCAGAGGCTAGTAAAACTACCGCAGGTTTAATTGCATACGAAAATGCAGCACCATAACCCGTATAGTCATATTTATTTGATGCGTATTGCGTGTCTCGAATTGGCTGTCCGTTTTCTAATCGAATGGTTGGTTTTATTTTTTCGATTTTTTGAATGTATTGTTTTGCAAATAAATTGGACTTGAATTTTGAATCGAAAGCGCGCATTTCATAAGCAAAAGAGAGAATATTTTTATTTAATTTTCGAGTTTCAATCAAACTTCTTTCTAATTCAGATTTCATATCATCACTGTCTTTACGAGTAAAACCAAGCGACATGTAATTAAATAATAATTGGTGGTTGTCGTGAATTTTATACGCCAAATCCGTACGAACAGAAAAAATATTACGATCCGAATTTAAAATAGTTGGTGCTCCTTGTTGCGCGCCATCGGGCGTTAAAATGTATCCTGTTTCCTGAAAATTAAGCGTTCGCTCTCCATTCCAATTGTATCTCCATTTTACGGTATCGTTTACCACTTCACTTCTTTTACTTATTGATGAAGTAATTCCTAAACGCAATCCATCAACAATAAAATTATTTTTTCGATAATTAGTAGTAATTACATTCGCTTTCGTTTCGACAAAACGACCTTTATATGGTGTTGTCATGTACGTACCATGCTGAACTTCGCGGTAAGAATCTGATGCATTGAATCCAACAAAAAATTGATCTGCCCATTTTACATCAGTAAAACCTACTTCAACCTGCCCACCAGTAGATCGATAGGCATCATTAAAACGTTTAGCTCTAGTGTTTACAAAAGTTCCGTCGGGTAATTTATTTCGAACAAATTTTCCCCAAACTTCATAATCATTATCTGTTGCGTTATGAAAACCAGAGGTTTTAACTGTAAATCCAGTTTTTTTGTCACGATAAGCTCCCGAAAAATTAGCTTGAAATGTGTTAAAAGATCCGTACGAAATCGATGCGTTTAATGTATTACGCAATCCGCGTTTTAAAACCACATTTATCGCTCCGCCTAAAGCATCATCAGATAAATGAATTGGCACCACACCCTTATAAACTTCAATTCTTTCAATTAAAGAAGGAGGAATACTATTTAAACTAAAAGAAGGTCCGTAGGTCGAAATTGGAATACCATCAACAAAAACTTTCACCGCATTACCAGACATTCCGTTTAAGTTATAATAAACACTAGAACCTAATCCACCACTTTGACGAACACGAACACCAACGGTACGATCTAATAATTCGTTGGTTTGTATATTGCGCAAACCCGCCTCTTTAGTTTCGATAACATTTACAGCAAAACCTTTTTTCTCGATTTCTGATTTAGCCGATTGAATTTTAATCACTACATCATCCAAAACCGCTTCCTTACCATTACCCTCAAATATTAAATCCTGTTCAACATTATTACTTTTAACTTGTATAGTATATTCTGTAGTTTTTTTGTTGTAAACACTTTTTAATATATAAGTTCCTTTTTCTACATTTTTAAAGCTGTAGCGTCCCGATGTATTTGTAATTGTTTTTAACTTTTTGTTTGATGAAGAAAGGGTCACTTCAACTTGTTGCAACAATTGATTTTGATCGTTAATAACAAAACCATTTACAGAAACTTGCGCATGTAAACTTTGAATAAGACTGAATAACCCTATAACTAATAAGCGTTTATAAAATGACATTGTAATTTTTTTGAGCAAAACTAATTTTTATTTAGACAAAGTCCAAATAAAAATAAAACTTTTTTTAACAAAAATTTTTATTAAAGGAAAAAAAACTAAGTTTGTAAAATAATTTATAGTTTCTAGAAAAGCGTAGAAAATAAGAATCTAACAAGCTTTTCAAAAAAAATTGATGAGGCATTATAAAATAACCAATCAAATAACTATTTAATTACGAGATTTATATTTATTTTTGTAGTTTAAACACAACTTATTTTTAATTATACGATGAAAACAAATGCATTTGCTTTAAGACACATCGGGCCACGTCCAAGTGACTTGCAACATATGTTCAACACTATTGGTGTTAAGGATATGGATCAATTATTATTTGAAACATTCCCTGATAAAATTCGTTTACAAAAAGACATAGAATTAGATCCAGCCATGACTGAATATGAGTATTTAGCTCACATTACAGCATTAGGTAATAAAAACAAAGTATTTAAATCGTTTATAGGTTTAGGATATCACGAGGCGGTTGTTCCTGCTGTTATTCAACGTAACATTTTCGAAAACCCAGGATGGTACACAGCTTACACGCCGTATCAAGCAGAAATTGCACAAGGGCGTTTAGAGGCTTTATTAAACTTCCAAACAACTGTTATCGAATTATCAGGAATGGAAATTGCTAACGCATCTTTATTAGACGAGTCTACGGCAGCAGCTGAGGCAATGGCACTTTTATTTGATGTTCGTACTCGTGATCAAAAGAAAAATAACGCAAATAAATTCTTCGTTTCAGAAGAAGTTTTACCGCAAACTATTTCAGTTTTACAAACGCGTTCTACTC
>CANRKI010000139.1 GCA_947631175.1 uncultured Flavobacterium sp. | reverse complement strand
ATGCTACATCATATTTTACTTTTCTTGCCATAAAAAATGCCCCCAAAAGTGTCTAACTTTTTGGGGGCAGTGTATTTAAAAACAGCTTTTTTAATTATCCCTTTTTAGCTAATTCAATTTTAGCATCTAGCTCCGCAACTATTAAAGAAATTTCTGGAGAACTTCCCGAAGATTCAAAACGAATTTTACCTTGTTTATCGATAATCACTTTATGCGGAATACCTTTAACTTCATAAGCAGTTGTCATGGCTTTGGCTTGGTCTTTCATTTCATCAAAAGCAACATCAAAAGTATATCCTTTTTTTGTTAAAAATTTATCTACCACATCCATATAATTTTTTTCACGTTGCCAAGTGTTAACAAATAAAAAGGCAACATCTTTGTCATCTTTATACTTATCCACAGCAGCTTGCATACCTGGGAACGATTGCACGCAAGGTCCGCACCAAGTTGCCCAAAAATCGATTACTAAAACTTTCCCTTTATAATCTGCAAGACTTACTTTTTTTCCGTCTTTATCGACAATCGAAAAATCTGGCGCGTCTTTACTAATCATTTTCGATTGGTATTTTTCTAACTGCTTTTTTTAAATTTAGATTCAGTGTTATCTAAATACCCTTTAAAATCGCCTTTTTGATTGTTTATTTTTACATATAATGGTTTTATATAAGAAACAACATCTTCTGAAATCCCATTACTCTCTAATAAATTATTTAATGTTAAAAAGGCGTCTAAATCTCGACCAACTTTTGCGTATGCTTGCGACGCTGGTAAAGCTGCCGATTTTTGTGTTAAGAAATAAGGTGATTTTTTTGAAAGGTCGTCTGTTATATCTATTACTTTTTGTGTATTACCATTCTCTAATAAAACTTTAGTATAAATTGGGGCAAGACTAAAAATATAGCGTGCAGATTCACTATCTTTATTTTGAGATTGCTTATAAACTTCCTCTAAAATGGGTAAGGCAACTTGTTCCTTTCCTTGTTCAGATAACTTCATAACAATAGGAAATACGGATTTAGCGTAACTAGGGTTCGTTTTTATTTGGTCTAATAACGAAATTGCTTTAGTTGCATTATTTTCATCCAAATAAATAGTCGCAATAGCTGCAACAGCTTTAGCATATATATCGTTGGTTTCGAAATTTTTTTCTGGAAAATCTTTTACCAATGTTTTATAAACTTGTTCGGCCTTTGCGCCTGTTAAATCGGTTGCTTTTAACAATTTTTCGTCAAACGCATTAGAACGAGCAACTGCTCCTTTTGGGTATTTTTTTAAAATGGTTTTCGAAATTTTATCGGCTTCGGATTTATTTCCTAAAAACGAATATATTTTGGAAGCTATGTCCATATATTTTTCGTTATTAGATTCGGCAAATGCTTTTGCCTCGATAGCTAATTGTTTTTTTGAAGCTTCGTCGCCTTTTTGGGCAAGTTCATTAATAGAATTACTGATTTCTTCGTGAGTAATGTTTTTTTGTTTGGCAAGTTGCGCATTGGCAGTTAAGCTTAAGCTTAAAAGTGCTAAGGCTAATAAAGTTCTTTTCATAATTGGTTTATTAATAATAATTAGTTGTAATATCCGAAATTAAAACAATAATAAAGTTAATTAATTGCTAATTTTTTTGCGTTAGGGATTGTAGCGGCATCCTTTTAGTGGTGGCTGAGGCTCCCGAAGCCACTAACTAAAAGATACAGCGTAAAGCCCGCCCACGCCTACTCCAAACTTTAAAATTTAAAAATTACTTTATAGGCGTGGGAACGCCCAAAATATAAAAATCAGCTCCGAGATACGAAGCTGATTTTTTTATGCTGATTTTTCGAGCTGTTCTATAAAATAAGTCGGTGTTAATTGGGTTTCCGCTTTAAATTGGGTATTAAAAGTTTTGGTGTTGTTAAACCCGTAACTTTCGGCTAAATCCTGAATTTTAATGCGGCGAAGTTCCGGATTTTGTTGTAAATCTGTAACCAATTGTTGAATGCGCAGTTGGTTAATGTAGGGCAAAAAGCCGTTTTTGTAAGTATTAAAAACCTTAGAAAGGGTGTTGCGGTTGGTTGCCCAAGCCTCGGCTAAATCCTCTAAGCGTACGGGTTTTAAAAAATCTTTATTTTGTTCAAACTTTTCAATTTCTTTTAATAAACGGATCTCGGTTACGGTTAGCTCTTCCGTTTCTGGTAACGGTTGTTGTGTAAAGTTAGGTGCTGCTTTTTGCAAAACCGGTTCTGGATTGGTTTTAGAAATTACGGTTTTAAATTGCTTTTGTAATTTTTGTTTTTGAGCGCTTAAATAAAAAACATAACCTAATACAAGTATGCCTAAAACGGTACTTAGTAAACCTATTATTTTGTTCCAAGAATAGGATTGCGCCAGCTCTTGCTTTACTTGTAAGGTTTCGTCTTGTAGTTTTTTAGTTTCGTAATCGGTATATAGCATGTGGGTAACGGCGGTTTGCTCCTCCTCCAACGCTATGTTAAGTTTGTTTAATTTTTCGGTGTAAGTAACTTGTAATTGTAAGTTGTTTTTTTGCTTGGCATACGCAATTAAATAGGTATAAGCCTCGCGCAATTCGTAATTTAAAAATTGCTTTTGGGTAAATAAATCATCTACTTTTTTTAGATAGCTAAAGGCTTCCTCTACATGGCCTTGTTGCCACGCAATTTTACCCAAGTTTAGGTAAATTAAATGCTCGTTAGCAAAATCACGTTTTTTTAGAGTTATAGGTAAGGCTTTATTAAAATAATCTTTAGCCTCTGTATACTTACTATTCTCGTATGCATAACCGCCTTTTAATAAGTTTAAATACCCTGTTTCTGTAATTTGTTTTTGAGCAGAAACTTGTGGGATACCCATTTCTATTTCTTGAATGGTTTTTTGAAAAGAAGGTAGATCTTTTAACTTCCAATTGGTTTTACCTAAACCATAAAGACTTATTAAATATAAAGATTTATTGTTTTGGGTTTTAAAAAAATTAACCGCAGATAGGTAGTTTACTTTAGCTTGCGGATAATTTTTTGTTTGTGAATAAATATTAGCAATGGTAATTTTAATATAGCCCAAATTATATTTAAAATTTTTACTCCTATTAAAATTTTCAGATTTTATGGCTACTTCTAAAGCTTCTTTAAAATTACGATTGGCATAATAAAGCGCAGCTTTTCTGTTTAAATAATCGCCTGTTATACTGTCGTTATTAATTTTTGGGAGATAGGCTTCCATAGCAAGCACTAATTTTTTCTCATCTTCAAAATCTACTAAAAAGGACTTTTCGTCCATGGCTTGTATTAAAGCCAAATAATCCTGATTGTCCTTGGCTTTTTGTATGTAAGCATCGGCATATTTTAATTTATTTAGTTGCGATGTGGTATCGCTATTTATTACTTCTTTATAAAAATTATAATCCTGCGCATTTTTTTGCCCAAAGGAAAAATTAAATGCAAGTAAACCGATAATTTTTAGAGAAAATACTACAATTTTAAAATACTTAGACATACTATATTTGGCGTTTTGTGTAAAATTAACAAATTTTTACTACAAAACAAGTTGTTAAAAATACTTTTGATTATCAATGACTTACAATCTAAAAATGACTTTTTTACTAGAAAAGTGATGATTTTACTTATAGTAAATTCGTCAATTATAGTAATCGTGATTTATTTACTTATAAAAAAAAAATTAGCCCCCCATATTTGTAACCGAAACAACAAGCTACCCGGGCAGCTACAAAAAAATCCGAAACAACAATGAAAAAATTTTTTTTGTACGCTGTAGCAACAACAGCAATAGTATTACAGTCATGTTCGACTGACGATGAACAAAACATAATTAAACAACAAAATTATAAATATAGCGTAAACACAAATTACAAAACAACTGTTTATAATACTATAGATACTATTCTTGAAGGTTTTAACTATAACGATGAAAAATCTTTAGATGAAAATTTACTAGATTTTGAGATATATGTAAACAAAATATTACCTGTGTATACGGAACAAGGAGTAGTGCATCAAACTATAGATTTTAATGTACTAAAGGATATTATTGAAAAGCCAGACGAGGTGATACATAATTTACCTTATTCAATCGCTTTAAAGCAATATCTACAAAATCCAGAATATATTTTAGACGAAAAAGTATTAGAAACGGATAACGAAAAAGAGATTTATTATAATTGTCGCTTACTTTTTAAAACGGTAGATGACAATAAGGATGATCGAATAAGAGAAATATCAGCATATGCTTATGGCTCTCAGTATAATGAAACGCAAGGAATATTATATGCTGGAGCAACACAAATGTATTTACAAAATAAATAAGAGTTTAACAATATAAAAATTTGTTTCGGGTAGGCGGTAGTCGCGAATGCCGCTTTACTAAACAAATTTTTACAACTAAATTTCACAACCAAATTAAATTACTATGTTAAAATTGAAAATCAATTTTTTTTTACTATTTACATTAATAATTGGGCTTACCTTCATTATTTCATGTACCTCTGAAACTGAAAATTCAGATAGTCAAAATTCTAAAATTAAAACAGAATTAAAAACCAAATCTAATTTAAAATATAGCTCTAATGAAATAACAAATTATAACTACGAAATTCTTCACGAAAGCGAAAATAGAAACCTTAAAGTATTAGTAGATTATGATGGAGAAAATTTTATCAATAATTATATATATATTGATACAAGTAATGATAATGAAATTTTTAATCTAACTTATTCATATAAGAAAGAAAATCCAAGATGGAAATACGCGGAACAAAATAAAGCATTGGAGTTCGCTAATAATTTAAAAAATCTTAATGTGAATGAGCTTAAAACTTTAAATTTTATTTTGGACGATGGATATCCTTCTTTATTATACGAAGTAAATCAAAAAAATTGCAATCTAGAACTTTTTTCTATAATTTCATATTTAAAAGCGTCAGTAAGTGCTAATATAAGAATGAAAAACGCAAATCTTAATACTATAACAGGAACGATAAGTCCTTCTTTTTTGATAGGAAAGTCAAATTTCATTTTTCAAGAAGATTTTATTATTGATTTGACTCGTATTAAAAACAATATTTCTAAATTAGAAAATGCAATAGATGAACACACTTATCCTCAAGATTTAAATTTGATAAAATATTTGAAAGAAACATCAGAAACTTTTACAACATTTGATAAAATATATTCGTTTTATTACACTAATAGCCAATTTTTAGATCATATAGAGGAAATGAATTCAGCTATGCATGCGGGTGATTGCGCAAGTAGTTGCATTATTGGTTGTGGCTCAGATTTAGGTTGTTGTGGAAATTATTCAGGCTGTTGCTATTTTTCACACTCATTATGCTTAATTCATGATATTGCTTGTGAACAATGTAGCAAATTTCATTGTGGACCGGGATGCGTTCCTGACAAAGTACCAAATCGTGTGGTAAGTGTTATTTTAGATTTAAGACCCTTTCAATAAAAAAATGAAAATATAATTTTAAGTTTAATTTTATCAATATTTACTATATACTCGTTTGTAGTATGAATAATAATTTTAACAATAAACTTCTAACTAACCAAGATGGCGCGGATTTATAATCCGTGCCTAACTTTTAAAAAACTATTACTAAAACCAACCTATTAAATCTATAAAAATGAAAAATATAATTTTAAGTTTAATTTTATCCATATTTCCTATATACTCGTTTGTAGTATGGATAATAATTTTTAATAATAAACTGATAACTAGCCAAGATGAAAGAATTACAGAATATAGAAAATTTATGTTTAACTGCGAATGGAATTATACTACGCTAAGTGTCCTAAATTTGGTTTTACTATTATTTTCAATAATTTTTCTGTTCAACTATTTTAAAAGCATTTCTCATACTACTAAAAAAATCATTTCTATTATCTATTTTATGATTCTCTCTACTACTTTCCTTTTTAACATTTGGGGAATGCTTTAAAACCAAGATGGAGCGGATTTATAATCCGTGCCAAACTTTTTAAAATACTACAACTAAACCAACCCATCAAATTTAAAATATGGCAAAATTATATTTCAGCTCGTTAATTATTTTATCATTTATTTTTAGCATTAATGCTCAAAATAGAACAACGGAGCTAAAAGAACTTGTTATTTCGAACAATAAAACAACCGTAATAACACCTGTTACCAAAGCAAAATATATTAATAATTTAACGCTATCTTCTAAAAATAGTCATATTATTGAAGTTGTTTTTGATAAGAAATACCACAACAAATACTTAACTAAAATAAAAATACCCTATCAAAACTATAAGTTTTTAATCGAACCTATAACCAAGGATGATGAAAGGAATCAAAAAATAATCCTACAAATATTGGATGAATCTTTTAACGTGAATTTTGTATCCGATACTTTAGAATTTAACAACGGAAGCAGAAAATTAAAATACTTAGAAGTTACTCTACCCGATTTATATTTAGTAACGGAAAAACCATTAAAATTGAATTTACAATCAATAGAGTCGGATGGATACAATTCATCTATTATGTTGACACAATTATTTAACTACAGTGCTACCGAATATAACACTAAAATTTACGGTTTTGGAACTAATAAAAAATATAGTTTTAGAGAGTTATATACCAACCCTAGTCTATCTATGAAAACGGATTATTTAATAAACCTAGGTTTTGAATTTGAAGATGGAAAGATAGAGTAATCATTATTTATGGCGCGGATTTATACCTTAAATCCGCATGTATTCTATAAAAATAACCGCAAAGATTTGAATACAAACACTTTGCGGTTTAGGT
>CANRKI010000138.1 GCA_947631175.1 uncultured Flavobacterium sp. | reverse complement strand
GGTGGAGCTCGTATTCAAGAAGGAGTTCGTTCGTTAGGTGGATATGCTGATATCTTCTTCCGTAACGTACAAGCTTCAGGAGTTATTCCTCAAATTTCTGCTATTATGGGACCTTGTGCTGGTGGTGCTGTTTATTCGCCTGCTATGACTGATTTCACCATGATGGTTGAAGGTTCTTCTTATATGTTTGTAACAGGACCAAACGTAGTTAAAACCGTTACTAACGAAGAAGTTTCTGCAGAAGAATTAGGTGGAGCATCAACACATTCTACAAAATCGGGAGTTGCACATACAACTTCAGCAAACGATGTAGAATGTTTAGAAGATGTAAAACGTTTGTTAAGCTATATTCCTCAAAACAACCAAGAAGTTGTTGAAGATTTACCTTACGAATTAGGTGATGAGTTACGTGATCAATTAAATACCATTGTTCCTGATAACGCAAACAAACCTTACGATATGCACGATGTAATTAACAACGTGATTGATGAAGATTCGTTTTATGAAATTCATAAAAACTATGCAGAAAACATTATCGTTGGTTTTGCTCGTATCGGTGGAAAATCAGTTGGTATTGTAGCCAACAATCCAATGTTCTTAGCAGGATGTTTAGATGTGAATTCATCAATTAAATCGGCTCGTTTTGTACGTTTCTGTGATGCGTTCAACATTCCATTATTAGTGTTGGTAGATGTACCAGGTTTCTTACCAGGAACAGACCAAGAATGGAACGGTATTATTGTTCACGGAGCAAAATTATTATACGCATTATCAGAAGCTACTGTGCCAAAAGTTACGGTAATTACACGTAAAGCATACGGTGGAGCTTATGACGTAATGAACTCGAAACACATTGGTGCTGACATGAACTTTGCTTGGCCAGGTGCAGAAATTGCAGTTATGGGAGCAAAAGGTGCATCAGAAATTATCTTTAAACGTGAAATTGCTGAAGCAGCAGATCCGGCGGCTAAATTGGCTGAAAAAGAAGCAGAATATGCAGAGAAATTTGCAAATCCGTATTCGGCAGCACAACGTGGATTTATTGATGAAGTAATTTTCCCACAAGATACACGTAGAAAATTGATCAAAGCATTTAAAATGTTAGAAAATAAAGAAGTAGCTACACCAAATAGAAAACACGGTAATATTCCGTTGTAATCTATTAGATGTTAGATACTAGATACTAGATACTAGATACTAGATTTTAGATATTAGAAAACCGTTCAGCGAAAGTTGAACGGTTTTTTTGTGTACAAAATTTATTTTTTAGCCCTGATTGCAGCGGCATCCTTTATAATTTGGTTTGAGTATACGAAAACTAAATTATAAAGATATAGCGAAAAGCAGGAATATGGATTGCTTTACAAACCAAGCCTTCCGCTTTTAATAATTAAATTTTTATGTTTTGATTGTAATAACTTGAATTTTATTGAGTAAGTTTTTTTTAAAATAAAAACCGCCAAAAGCATTTAACTTTTGGCGGTTTTTGTATTTGAGTATTTTTAATTGGCTACATCAGATATGAACTGGATGCGCATTAAACGCAACTCTTCGGTATCATAATCGCCATCAAATTCTTCCATTGCTGTTGATATTTTATCAGATTCTGACTCCATAAAATAATCGTGAATTTCCTCTTGTTGATCTTCGTCTAAAATATCATCTACCCAATATTTTATATTAAGTTTTGTCCCCGAATATACAATTTGTTCAAGCTCTTTCAACAAAGCGTCCATATCTAAACCTTTTGCCTTAGCAATATCTGTCAAGGCTAATTTGCGGTCGATGGACTGTATGATGTACAATTTTAAAGCCGAGTTTGCACCGGTTGATTTTACGATTAAATCATCGGGACGAATAATTTCATTTTCCTCAACATAACGTTCAATTAAACTGACAAATTCTTTTCCAAATTTCTTTGCTTTTCCTTCGCCAACACCGTGAATATTAGCTAGCTCTTCAACAGTTATTGGGTATTTTAGAGCCATATCTTCAATTGAAGGTTCTTGAAAAACCACAAACGGAGGAACGCCAAATTTTTTAGCCACTTTTTTACGTAAATCAACAAGCATGGCTTTCAAGATTTCGTCAGTGACCGCACTTGTTTTGGCTTGAGTAATTATTGTTTCGTCGTCTGATTCTGAGTAATCATGATCTTCAGTCATCAAAAAAGACGTTGGATTGGCAATAAATTGTTCGCCCGCTGGGGCTAAACGAATAACGCCATAGGTTTCAATATCTTTTAATAAAAAATCGGCTACTAAAACTTGACGTAAAAGTGCCATCCAATAGCGTTCGTCTTTGTCTTTACCTGATCCAAAAAAGGATTGTGCATCGGTTTTATGTGCTTTAATTAAAGCATTTATTTTACCTGTTAAGGTAAAAACAATTTCTTTTGCTTTGTATACTTGTTTTGTATCGCGGATGGTTGTCAGTAACTTTAAGACATCATTTTGTGCTTCAACCTTAGATTTAGGATTGCGAACGTTGTCGTCCATATCGGCACCATCGCCGTTTACTTCGTCAAATTCTTCACCAAAATAATGCAATAAAAACTTACGACGTGAGATTGATGTTTCGGAATAAGCAACTACTTCTTGTAGTAAAGCATATCCAATTTCTTGTTCGGCAACGGGTTTACCAGCCATAAATTTCTCAAGCTTTTCAACATCTTTGTATGAATAAAAAGCGAGGCAATGCCCTTCTCCTCCATCACGTCCAGCACGACCAGTTTCTTGGTAATAACTTTCAAGTGATTTTGGAATATCGTGATGAATTACAAAACGTACATCTGGTTTATCGATTCCCATACCAAAAGCGATAGTTGCCACTACTACATCTACATCTTCCATCAAAAACATATCTTGATGTTTGGCACGTGTTTTAGCATCTAGTCCGGCATGATAAGCAACAGCAGAGATTCCGTTTACTTGCAAAACCTGTGTAATTTCTTCTACTTTTTTACGTGATAAGCAGTAAATCACTCCAGATTTGCCTTTGTTTTGTTTTATAAATCGGATAATATCAGATTCAATATTTTTGGTTTTAGGTCGAACTTCGTAAAACAAATTTGCACGATTAAAAGATGCTTTAAAGGCATTGGCATCGGGCATGTCTAAGTTTTTAAGAATATCTTCTTGCACTTTTGGTGTAGCTGTAGCTGTTAATCCAATTACAGGAATGTTAGATCCTAATTGTTTTATTATTTGTCGTAAATTGCGGTATTCGGGTCTAAAATCATGTCCCCATTCCGAGATACAATGCGCCTCATCAATGGCAACAAAAGATATTTTAATATCTCTTAAAAATTGCACATACTCATCCTTAGTTAAGGATTCTGGGGCAACATATAAAAGTTTTGTTAAACCAGATGTGATATCTTTTTTAACTTGTGTAACTTCGGTTTTTGTTAGCGATGAATTTAAAACATGTGCAACACCAATTTCAGAAGATAAACTTCTGATGGCGTCGACTTGATTTTTCATCAAGGCAATTAAAGGCGAAACCACTATGGCTGTACCTTCTAATACTAAAGCAGGTAGTTGGTAACATAGTGACTTACCTCCTCCTGTAGGCATTATAACGAAAGTGTTTTGACCAGAAATAATACTGTTCACAACTCCTTCTTGTAAACCTTTAAACTGGTTAAATCCAAAATATTTTTTTAACTCCTTATATAAGTCAATTTCCAATGGCTTCATTATAAATAAATAGGGGATTTTTACGTAAATTTGTAAAATTAAAGGTACGAAAATCTTTTGAAATTACAAACCTTAAAACCTAACAGAACATTTTGAATTCAAATATTAACATACTGGAATCTGCAAAAGCAAGTATTTTGCATCAAAGTCAATCAATTTCGAACTTAATTGACTATTTAACAGAGGATTTCACGCAAGCTGTAGAACAAATTTATGCGTGTAATGGTCGTTTTGTGATCACTGGAATAGGGAAAAGCGCGCTAATTGGTAGTAAAATAGTAGCAACTTTAAACTCAACAGGAACGCCATCTGTTTTTTTACATGCGGCTGAAGCAATGCATGGTGATTTAGGGATGATACAACCTGGAGATATTATTTTGTGTATCTCGAACTCTGGAAATAGTCCAGAAATTAAGGTTTTAGCTCCTTTATTAAAAAGATATGGGAATACTTTAATTGGTATGACGGCAAATAAAAACTCATTTTTGGCTAAAAGTTCAGATTTAATAATACACTCGTATATTAGAGAAGAAGCTTGTCCTAATAATTTAGCCCCTATGGATAGTACAACTGCACAGTTGGTTTTAGGAGATGCGCTTGCGGTTTGCTTGATGCAACTTAGAGGTTTTAAAGCAGATGATTTTGCTTTATACCATCCGGGTGGTGCTTTGGGTAAAAAGCTATTACTTAGAGTTGAAAACATGCTTGACATTGAGAAAAAACCAATGGTTGCCCCACAATCTAGCATTAAAGATGTAATTGTAGAAATTGGCGAAAAGCGTTTGGGAGTTACCGCAGTAGTTGAACATAATAAAATTGTTGGAATTATTACAGATGGTGATATTAGACGAATGCTTACACAACGTGATAATTTAAATGGAGTTTTAGCACAAGATATTATGAGTAAAAATCCAAAAACAGTAACTTTACGCACTATGGTTATTGATGCTTTTCATACCATGGAAAACAACTCGATTACACAATTAATTGTAGTAGACGAAGAAAATACATACCAAGGAATTATTCATATTCATGATATATTAAAAGAAGGAATTATATAATGGCAGAACAAAAACAATTTAAAGAAATGTCTTTTCTAGACCATCTAGAAGAATTAAGATGGTTACTTATTAAAGGAACACTTGCAATCATAATTGGTGCTGCCGTAGCCTATAATTTTAGTGATTTTATTTTTGACACCGTTATTTTTGGCCCTAAAAAAGGAGATTTTGTAACCTACAAATTTTTCTGTGAAATTGCTACAAAATACAATTTAGATCAAAGCTTTTGCGCTATTGACCTTCCGTTTGAATTACAGAACAGAACCATGGAAGGACAGTTTACTATGTTAATTTGGACATCAATTACCGTAGGTTTTATACTGTCGTTCCCATATATTTTATATTTACTTTGGGGCTTTGTATCTCCTGCTTTATATCAAAAAGAAAGAACAAACGTAAAGTTATTTTTAACTGTTTCTTCGTTTTTATTTTTCTTAGGAGTAGCTTTTGGATATTTTGTTTTAACCCCAATGTCAATCAACTTTTTATCGAACCTAAGTTTAAGTAAAGAAGTAAAAAACTCTATCGATATTAACTCATATATCGGTTTAGTAAAAACAACATCATTAGCCACAGGCTTAATTTTTGAATTACCAATTGTGATATACTTTTTATCACGATTTGGAATCGTATCGCCGCAAATGTTAAGAGATTATCGTAGATACTCGATTGTTATCATTTTAATTATTGCCGCAATTGTAACCCCACCCGATATAATTAGTCAAATATTAGTTTCGATTCCGCTAGTAATTCTATACGAAATTTCGATATTTATTTCACAATTTGTATATAAAAAACAAGAAAGTTAAACCATGAGTGATATTGTAAAAGAATTTAATGATTACCGTTCTGTAATGAACGAAAAATTATTAAATGATGATAATAAAGTAATAAAACGTATTTTTAACCTAGATACCAACGCTTACATGGAAGGTGCTTTAGATGTAAAAACTAAAGAACTTTTGGGCTTAGTAGCCTCGGCCGTGTTACGTTGTGATGATTGCATAAAATACCACTTAGAAACGGCTTATAAAAATAACGTTTCTAAAACGGAAATGATGGAAGCCATGAGTATTGCAACTTTAGTTGGTGGTACAATTGTGATTCCGCATTTACGTAGAGCCTACGAATTTTGGGAAGCTTTAGAGAACCAAAATCAATAATTATTAAACTTGATTTATAAAAATATATGAAGTTAAGAGCCGAAAATTTAATTAAAACCTATAAAGGACGATCTGTAGTAAAAGGGATTTCTGTTGAAGTAAATCAAGGAGAAATTGTAGGATTATTAGGACCTAATGGTGCTGGTAAAACGACCTCTTTTTACATGATTGTAGGTTTAGTAAAACCCAACAGTGGAAATATTTTTCTTGATGATTTAAATATTACAGATTACGCCATGTACAAACGTGCACAACACGGAATTGGGTATTTGGCTCAAGAAGCTTCTGTATTTAGAAAATTAAGTATCGAAGATAATATTATGAGCGTTTTACAGCTTACTAAATTATCTAAAAAAGAACAAGAAGCTAAAATGGAATCGTTAATCGACGAGTTCTCATTACAACATATTCGCACCAACCGTGGCGATTTACTTTCGGGAGGAGAACGCCGACGTACAGAAATTGCACGCTGCTTGGCTACCGATCCAAAATTTATTTTATTAGACGAGCCTTTTGCTGGAGTTGACCCGGTTGCGGTTGAAGATATTCAGCGAATTGTAGCTAAACTTAAAAATAAAAACATTGGAATTTTAATAACTGACCACAATGTACAAGAAACGTTAGCCATTACTGATAAAACTTATTTAATGTTTGAAGGAGGAATTTTAAAAGCAGGTATACCAGAGGATTTAGCAAGTGATGAAATGGTTCGAAAAGTATACTTAGGACAAAACTTTGAACTACGTCGTACCAAAATTAACTTTGACGAATAACATAAAAAAAAGCGATTCTAAAATACACTGCCCCCAAAAAGTTAGACACTTTTGGGGGCATTTTTTATGGCAAGAAAAGTAAAATATGATGT
>CANRKI010000137.1 GCA_947631175.1 uncultured Flavobacterium sp. | reverse complement strand
TTATCGAAAACGGAACAGTCGATTTAACGTATCCGTATATTATAAATATGCTTATTATTGCTTTAGTTTGCGGAACGTTGAGTTTTATTGCACTGAAATGGAAAACGCGTCAAGCTTTAAAAAGTCAACAAACGGAATCAATAGAAAACTAAAATCATCTTCGGATGATTTTTTTGTATAGTCTAGAGAATATTAAAATCAGAAAGGAGTTTTATAGATTTAAAACAACAGAATTTTTAGTAAACACTTTGTGCAACTCTATCTTTATCTATAAATTTAGCGTTCAAAAATATAAAACAATGAATAAAAAATGCTGATTGCCTTTTTTAATATATCGCGCTCTAACTCGGTATCTTTGAGTTTTTTTTTCCAATTCGTGAATACGTTCTTGTTCGGGAGTAAGTTTTAAATTTCCGTTGCCAGGAAAACTAACTGGTCCATATTCTTGATAATCTTTGCGCCATTTGTAAAGCAAAGAAACTTTTACGCCAAGCTCGCGCGCTAGCTCTGATAAATTACTTCTATCATTACTTAATTCTACTGCTCTTATTTTAAAAGTGGCATCATAGATTTTTCGTCCTTGTTTCATGAGTCAAATTTTAGATTTTAGTCTTAACTTCAACTCAACGCTAAGTTAGTATATCCACTATCCGCTTTTTGTGTTTTTGGGGTTTATCTCTTGCGAGGGAAACGCCCTAAATTGTAACTTTATTTTGAGAATAAATGGTATTAATTAAGTTTTTTATGATATTTTTTAAGGCTATTTGTTGTAAGAAAATATCGTTTTTTATTAGTTCTAAATTTTTGTTTATGTATTTTGTTATTTGTGTGTTTAGTTTTTTATTTTTTATTAAGATGTTTATTGATTTGTGATGGTATGCTTCGATTGCGAGGTGCATGTAATGAAACATTTGTATTGTATTTTGATTTCTGTTTTGGATTTTTATTTGACTGATGTCTATACCTACAAATTCTGATATTAGTTTGTAATTCTCGTCTTTTTCGTCTTTTATGTATGAATTAATGTAGCTTTGAATAAGGATATCTATTGAACTTATACGTGCATTGTTTGGGTTTTGTGTTATATATTGTTGGATACTTTTGTTGTTTGTGAGTAATACTCCGTTCGAGTATTTGTCTGTTTTGCTATCTGATTGGGTTAAAAGGAGTTGTTTTGTAAGAATTGACGTTTGTTTTAAAGCGAACTCGTTTTTGCCTCTGTTTCGGTATATCATTGCAATTTTTTGATTGTCATGGTACACGCGTAGGTTGCAAGTAGGACATTCTAAGTCATGATCCATATTTACTCGCATTTTTACTGTTTTGTTTGTTAGGTTACATTCTGGACAGTTGCCATTAAAAGTGATACGTTGCATAATTTTAGGTTTTTGATAGGACAAATAAAGCTTTGTTAGATGACGAAATATGTCTCTGTAAAAAAAATGTTTAAAATTAATTTTTAGGTTATCTTTGCCAAAATTATACACACTATTTTTAGATGATTACAGTTAACGATATTGCCGTTGAGTTTGGCGGAACTACTTTATTTAGCGACGTAACTTTTGCTATTAATGAGAATGATAGAATTGCATTAATGGGAAAAAATGGCGCAGGAAAATCGACTTTATTAAAAATTGTTGCAGGAATAAACAAACCGTCACGCGGGGTTATTTCGGCACCAAAGGAAGCAGTTATTGCTTATTTACCACAGCATTTACTTACCGAAGATAATTGTACAGTTGTTGAAGAAGCATCGAAAGCATTTTCGTCTGTTTTTAAAATGCGTGATGAAATTGAGGCGATTAATGAGCAATTAACTGTGCGTACTGATTATGAGAGTGATGAGTATATGAAGTTGATTGAACGAGTTTCTGAATTGTCTGAAAAATTTTATTCGATTGAAGAAGTTAATTATGAAGCTGAAGTTGAAAAGGTTTTAAAAGGTTTAGGATTTACGCGTGAGGACTTTACTCGATCTACGTCTGAATTTTCTGGAGGTTGGAGAATGCGAATTGAACTTGCTAAAATTTTATTACAGAATCCTGATTTAATTTTATTAGATGAGCCTACGAACCATATGGATATCGAATCGATTCAGTGGTTAGAGGATTTTTTAATTAATTCGGCTAAAGCTGTAATGGTTATTTCTCACGACCGTGCGTTTGTTGATAATATTACAAACCGTACAATTGAAGTTACCATGGGTCGTATTTATGATTATAAAGCAAAATATTCGGATTATTTAGAGTTACGTAAAGATCGAAGAGTGCATCAACAAAAGGCGTATGACGAACAACAAAAATTTATTGCTGAAAATAAAGCATTTATTGAACGTTTTCGTGGAACTTTCTCTAAAACCGAACAAGTACAATCGCGTGTACGTATGTTAGAAAAATTAGTTTTAATAGAGGTTGATGAAGTTGATAATTCTGCATTACGTTTAAAATTCCCGCCAGCTGCGCGTACAGGTCAATATCCTGTGGTTGTTGAGGGATTAAGTAAATCTTATGGCGATCATGTGGTGTTTAAGGATGCCAACATGGTTATTGAGCGCGGACAAAAAGTAGCTTTTGTTGGTAAAAACGGTGAAGGTAAATCGACAATGATTAAGGCTATTATGGGCGAAATTGATTATGAAGGTAAGTGTGAGATTGGTCACAACGTTCAAATTGGTTATTTCGCACAAAATCAGGCTTCGTTATTAGATGGTGACATAACTATTTTTGATACGGTAGATCGAATTGCTGTTGGTGATATTCGAACACAAATAAAAAACATTTTAGGTGCTTTTATGTTTACTGGAGATGATATTCAGAAAAAAGTAAAGGTACTTTCTGGTGGTGAGAAAACGCGTTTAGCAATGGTAAAATTATTATTAGAACCGTATAATGTTTTAATTTTGGATGAGCCCACGAACCACTTAGATATGAAAACAAAAGATATTATTAAGGAAGCTTTAAAAGAATTTGAAGGTACTTTAATTTTAGTATCTCACGACCGTGACTTTTTAGATGGTTTAGCCGAAAAGGTTTTTGAGTTTGGAAATAAACGTGTGAAAGAGCATTTTGAAGATATTAAAGGTTTCTTATCTCTTAAAAAAATGGAGAGTTTAAAGGAAATTGAAAAATAAAAAAAAGCCGTTTCGATTATTCGAAACGGCTTTTTTTTAGTTCATCTCAGAAAAAGTATCACCTTGTTTTAAATCACCAGTTTTAAAACCTCTCATAAACCATTCTACACGTTGTTTTGAGGTTCCGTGCGTAAAAGTTTCGGGTTGTACATAACCTTGCATTTTAGATTGAATTGCATCGTCACCAACAGCTTGTGCTGCACTAATAGCTTCTTCAATATCATCCGCATCTAAATATTTTTGGTTATGATGTGCCCAAACTCCGGCATAAAAATCTGCTTGTAACTCTTGAGCTACAGATAATTTATTTCCTTCAGTTTTACTAGAGCGTTGTTGTAATTGTCTAACTTTAGAATTTGTACCTACTAAATGCTGAATGTGGTGTCCTACTTCGTGTGCAATTACATAAGCAATAGCAAAGTCACCACCTTTTGCTCCAAATTTTGTTCTAAGTTCCTCAAAAAAGCGTAAATCCATATATACTTTTTCGTCTCCAGGACAATAAAAAGGTCCAGCAGCGGCAGTTCCTGTTCCGCAAGCGGTCTCGACTTGATCATCAAATAAAACCATTTTAGGTTTTCTATATTCTAATCCATTTTCTTGAAATAATCTCGCAAAAATATCTTCTGTATCAGCAAAAACAACTTTAGTGAATTCACCTATTTCAATTTCATGATTCGAAAGTTGTCTGGTTTCAACACTTTCTGTAGTTGTAGTTTGTTGCTGATTTACTTGATTTAAAACCGTGCCTACAGCTTGCCCTGTTTCACCACCAAAAGTAACCAATAAAAAAGCAATGATTCCAATAATACCACCACCAGCAGCAATTTTTCCAGCACCGCCTTTTCCTCTACGATCTTCAACGTTATCGGATTTTCTTCGACCTTCCCATTTCATAATACCAAAAAGTTTTAGTTATTTTTTTTCCATATCAAATTCAAATTGATCGTTAAACCCTACTAATTTTTTATACAACACAAATTGTGCAGTATAAATTAAAGGTAAGGTAAAAATTATACCAACACCACAAGCTAAAATTCCTAAAAGAGCGACTAAAATAGATAAAATATATAGTGATAAAGTATTAGTTGGGTTTTTAAGAATAATTTTTATGCTGTATTCAAGCGCTTTTACTGCATTTAAATTACTAAAAATGATTAACGGAATTCCTAAAATGCTTAAAAATGTTACAATATATGACAGTAAAGTTCCTACAAAAGATATTCCAGCAATTTGTGCTAAATAAACTAAAGCAAAATTAATAAGTTGTATAATTAAAGTAAAACCAACAATTTGTATAAAATATTTTGACTTGTAATGTTTTAAAATGTTTGAGATTCCAACTTCGTTATCGGTATCAATATCTCTGTTAATTTGTATAAATCCTGCAAAAATTGGTGCGGTTAAAATTGAGATAAAAATACCAGCTAATAAATTGTATAAAAAAAACGAATTGTTGTTTATAATTTCTTCAAAAGCTTGCGGATCATCAATTGAAAAGATTCCTGATTTACTTAGTAAAAAAATTATCGGAATCATGATGATACTCATTATAATTAAAAGAACTAGACCGTTAAGTAAAAATGTTTTTTTAAAATAAGTTAGACATTCATCAAAAGTTTCTCCTACATTAAAGTTGTTTTTTCGATTTAAAATTTCGTTCAAATTTGGTTGTTGTTTCATAAAATTATTTAGTTTTTAGTTGCTGCATTCCAAATAGGATCATTTGGGGTAGGGGCAACAATGGTTAATTCTTCTTTTTTTACCGGATGTATAAATGTTAGTTTTCTGGCATGTAAGTGTATACCACCATCGGCGTTACTTCTGTCAAATCCATATTTTAAATCTCCTTTTATCGGACAATTTATTTTACAAAGTTGTGCTCTAATTTGGTGATGTCTTCCGGTGTGTAAATCAATTTCTAGAATAACAAATCGATCTAGTTTTTTTATTATTTTATAAGTTAAAGATGCTTTTTTACTCTCTTTAACCTCATTATCAAAGGCTTTAGATTGGTTGTTTTTTGGATTTCGAACCAAATAATGAGTTAATGTATCCTCGTTTTTTGGAGGCATATTTTTAACTGCAGCCCAATATGTTTTTTGTGTTTCTCTGTTTTTAAAACTTTCATTTAAACGTGATAACGCTTTAGATGTTTTAGCAAAAATAACCAAACCCGTTGTAGGTCTATCCAATCTATGTACAACACCTAAAAAAACTTCGCCCGGTTTTTCGTATTTTTCTTTAATATATTCCTTAACAACTTCCGACAAAGGTTTATCTCCAGTTTGGTCTCCTTGTACAATATCGCCAACTCGTTTATTTACAATTATTATATGATTGTCTTCATATAAAACCTGTAAATTATCTTTTGTAGATACAATTTTCATAAAATTAATTCCAGCAAAATGCTATTGTTTCACAAAGATAGACATATTTTGTAGAGTTAAAATAGCTGAGTAAAGATCTCTTAAAATTAAAATAATTGAAAATCATTTTAAATTTCAAATAACAAATTAAAGCACAATATAAAAACTTTTTTATGTTTGTAAATCGCAAAACAAACAAACAAACAATGAAACTATTTTTATTACCAACTTCATTCAAAAAAGTTGGAATCGTACTGTTTATCATCACATTACTACTCTCTATAATCAGCATATTTGCCGATTATACCTATCATCCACAGCAAAAAAGTTTAATTAAACAGCTTTTAATTTCACTATTTTGTTTAGCGCTGTTTTTTTTAAATTTTTACAGACACAAAAACGAAGACACCACTTTATTAAAAATTCGCATGCAGTGCCTTATTATTTCCTTCTTTTTTGTAATAAAATATTTAGTTCTTTTGTCATTAATTCATGTTTTAGATGGCGATGGATTACCACATACAGCAAGCGAAATAATAGTATTAATCTTACTTTTTAACTTGTGTATGATGTACGGAATGACACAAAAAGTAAAACCAAATACCACCGACTAAAAAAAACAGCACTTAAAAGGTGCTGTTTTTTTTATAGTTTTCCGCGGCTTTTAATGGCCGCGTCGTGCTTTCGGCGGTCGCTCTTAGCTGCATTTCATTTCGCTAAGGAGCTCCAGCAAAGCCTCAATCACTAACACGCGCTGCTTTTACAATAATATTTTGTTTTTTTGGCACATATGTTATATAAATGTTAATATTTTTTCGTTTATTTGTTTACCAATTTAAATATTATATAAAAAATGAAAAAAAATTTACTCTTAATCTATTTGATGCTATTTTCCTTATTGGGAATTGCACAAGAAATTTCCTTAGGGACAGGTACAAGCCAAGGAGCTTCGCCAGTTAATCTATGGTATAAGAACTCATTAAATCAACAAATATTTACTAAGCAGGAAATTAATGCTGATGGACCTGGGGTAGTAACCGCCTTAAAATTTTATGGCAGTGATATGGCAACATTTAGTAATACTCCAAATGTTAAATTTTGGATTGGCCATACTACTAAATCATCATTTACTTCTACATCCGATTGGGTTTCGTTAGATGATTTAACGCTAATTCATGATGGGACCATTACTAGAGCTGATGGTGTAACTACAATTACTATAACGGGTGGTTTTAATTATAATAATATAGACAATATTGCAATTGTTGGTTTTAAAGAAGAATTTTCTGGAAATGCAGGCATTTCATCAAGATTTTATACTTATACAGGAGCTGCGAATACAGTGTTATATAAAGATATGGATTCAGGAACGTATACAACATTAGGTAATTACCAAACAGTTAATGGAACTAGATCTGCAAGTAAGTCAAGAATAACATTTGTTGGTTTAACACCTAGTTCTATTCCTCCATGTCCTTTGGTTTCAGCTCCAGCTGCAAATACACAAACAGTTGCTATTTTGCCTACAATTACTTGGGCTGCAGTATCT
>CANRKI010000136.1 GCA_947631175.1 uncultured Flavobacterium sp. | reverse complement strand
GAGTAAGCATTTTACTTATGTATCTGTTGCTGATAACAACGTTATTGATATTATAGCTTTTTACTATATCGTGATTTTTAGGATTGAGAATCTCAACTATGACATCTATATTCTGTTTATTTACTAAGTTTGCACACGAACAAATTAATTGATTACAAAAAATAATGAAAAAAATTCTTATTATTCAACAAAAAATGATTGGTGATGTACTTTTAAGTTCTCTAATTTGTGAGAATATAAAAATTGCTAAACCTGAATATCAAATTCATTATTTAGTAAATCACAATACTTTACCCGTTTTAGAGAACAATCCGTACATTGATAAAATCATTGTTTTTGAAAAAAAACAAGATGAAAGTTTTATTGAACTCATTAAGTTTTCAAAACAATTAAATAGCGAAAAATACGATATTGTAATTGATGCCTACTCAAAATTACAAAGTTGGACAATAGTGCTTTTTAACAACGCGAAGCAAAAAATATCGTACAAAAAAACTGGTCGTTCGTTTTTATACACAAATAATATCATAAAACACAATCAGCCAAAATCGGATCTTGGCTTAGCGATTGAACATCGTTTGTTGTTATTACAACCTTTAGATATCAAAATAAACAAAACATTTCCTACATTATATGTTACTGAGAGCGAAAAGAAAATGGCCAGCGATTTATTTTCTCAACACAACATCAACAACAATAAAAAAACAGTAATGATTAGTTTATTAGGAAGTGACGAATCCAAAACTTATCCATTAAATTACATGACAGAACTTGTTGATTTTATTGGTAAACAATACGATGTAAATATTTTATTTAATTATTTTCCTAAACAGTTACAACAAGCCAAACACGTATTTGATAATTGTTCGGAAATAACAAAATCAAAAATCGCTTTTAATTTATTTGGTAACGATTTACGTTCGTTTATTGCAATAATGGATCGTTGTGACATGATTGTTGGTAACGATGGTGGAGCAATTAATATGGCAAAAGCTTTAAACAAGGCCTCATTCATTATCTTTTCACCATGGATCGAAAAGAAAATTTGGGCTACTTTTGAGGATGGAATCAAGCACGTATCAGTACATTTAAACGATTTTAAACCCGAATTATTTACAAATAAAACAACAAAAGAGCTTAAAAAAGACAATCAAGAATTATATCAAATTTTTGCAACAGATTTAATACTAAAAAAACTACAACTTTTTTTAGATGGTCAAGTAAATAATTAATATTTTAGAGCAATTTAAATTTAAATAATGAGTCAAGCACAACCAACAATTATTAAAGCATTAATAATAACTTACAACGAAGAAAGAAATCTTGAGGAGCTTATAAGTAACTTAAGTTTTGTTGATGAAATTATTATTGTTGACTCATTATCTACGGATAAAACCGAAGAAATTGCTAGAAAAAGTTCAAAAATTAAATTCTATAAAAATGATTTTAAAGACTACTCCAACCAACGAAATTATGCGTTAAATAAAGCTAAAAATAGTTGGGTACTTTTTTTGGATGCTGATGAGCGAATTGACGAAGCTTTAAAAAATGAAATCTTAGAAATTGTAGCAAAAAACAAAATCGATACTGCGTATTATTTTAATCGAAGATTTTATTTTGATAAAAAACCAATCTATTTTTGTGGCTTGCAATCAGATAAAAATATTAGATTATTTTATAATTCGGAAGAGGTTTTTTACACTGGTTACGTACACGAAAAACTCCAAAATAAAAGCAAAACCGAAGTTTTAAAAAACACACTTATCCATTATTCGTATGAAGATTACGATTCTTACAAATCAAAAATGGAACGATATGGAATTTTAAAAGCGCATGAAAAGTTTGATAAAGGAAAAAGAAGTAGTTTATTTCTTACTTTTATCCATCCTATTTATACTTTTTGCAATAAATTTTTTATTCGATTAGGAATTTTAGATGGTAAAAAAGGAGCAATTTTGTGCTATTTAATGGCTTACAGTGTTTATGTTAGATATATTCATCTAAATAAATTACAAAATAAAAAAACAGAAACTACCTAAACTAGTTTCTGTTTTTTATTTTAATTCACTTATTACAATTTGTATAAAAATTAATTTATCCAAAGTTTAAAATCGTTTACTTTTTCACGACTTACTATTAAATCATCGGCCTTAAAATTAGTTAAGTTAAGTTTTAAGCGAGAATTCGAATAAATAGTTATCTCAGAAATCGACTTTCTGTGAACCAAAAACTTTCGATTAATTCTAAAAAAATCTGTCAAACTAACTTCATTTTCAATATTCTCCAAACTAAAATCCAACAAATAATCTCTATTATCAATGGTTTTTAAATATGTTGCTTTATTTTCAGAATAAAAACAAAGCACCTCGCCTATCTCTATAATTTTAATTTGTTGACCAATTTTAACCACAAAGCGCTCTTTGTATTTTTTTGTTTGCGTGGTCGAAATTAGCAGATTTTTAAGTTCGTTTACCGATAAATGTTGTTGCTGATTTGTTTGTTCAAACTTTTTTAAAGCAAAAGCCAATTCGTCAGGATCAATGGGTTTTAATAAATAATCTATCGAATTTAGTTTGAACGCTTTTAGCGCATATTCATCGTAAGCTGTTGTGAAAATCAAGGCACTTTTCAATTCAATTTCATTAAAAATATCAAACGACAATCCATCAGAAAGTTGAATATCCAAAAAAACTAAATCTGGATTTGGATGATTCGAGAACCACTCAATAGCTTCGTTAACCGAGTGAAGTTGTTGTTTTACAGTGTAACCTAAATTTTCGAGTTTCCGAGTTAAATATCGAGCAGCTGGTTTTTCGTCTTCAACAATAACTATTTCCATTTGTTTGCCTGTTGTTTTTCTTCTTCAATAAATTGCTTCAGCTTTTTTTCTTCCCAATCTTTATTAAAAAAAGGGTTAAAATTAAAAGTCGAAATACCGTGGCAAACTACGCCTATTCCCCAACCAAACATGGGCCAATAAAACCATAAATATTTTGGTGAAGTAAGTAAATTAAAAATAACTAAACCTGAAATAACCATAATATATGTAAATAAATGGCTATAAAAACCTTTAATTTCTTTCACTCGTTTTTGCGCACGTTTGTAAACTAAATCTGTATTTTCTATATTATTTTCCATGTCTATTTGTTTTTATATTGCTTAATTAATTTGTTCATCATTTTTTGTTCCCATTTTTTTAATCCAAAAATACTTGCGGCTTGCGTTAGTAATACAAAGGCATAAATTACGATTCCCATTGGCATCCAATATCGTATAGGATTAGCAAAATCAAATGTTTTAAATACAAAATAAAGTAGTGTAAAAAACACAAAAATCACGATACTAGTGTAAAACTCTTTAAGCTCTTTAAGTCGATATTTAGCTCTTTTTAAAATAATTTCGTCGGTGTTATGCTCCAAATCCATATTCACTTCGGTTATAATTTGTTGTGTTAAAATAGGCAAATAAACCACAAAACAAGTATTATTTTCCAAAATCAAAACTTTTCTATCAGTTACTAAATTGTATTGTTCAATAATATGATGCAAGCCAAAACCTGTGCTTTCATTTTTTAAAATAGATTTTGGCTGTAAGTTGTTTTTAACAACCAAAACGTCATCACGCACCTCAATCTCTATAATTAATTTTTGTTGGGAATCGATGCGGTTGTGTTTTACAGCATTTTCTAACAACAATTGTAAAACTAGAGGAACAACTTTATAGTCGGGATCAATGTTATGTTGGGGCAATTTAATTTCTAAAGCATCCTCAAATCTTAATTTTAATAACTTAATAAAAGTTTTAGCAAAGGCAATTTCTTCTTCTAAACTCACCAAATCTTTAGTTCGTTGCTCTAAAACATAACGATAGGTTTTGGAAAGCGCAATTGTAAATTGCTGTGCTTTTTCAGGATTTTCCTCTATTAAACTACTTAAAACATTTAAACTATTAAATAAAAAATGAGGATCGATTTGGCTTTTTAAACTTTCAAATTTAGCAGAAGCTACCCGAGCAACAATTTTTTGTTCACGAACCTTGTTTTCTTGTTTCTTTTTATAAACCAGAAAAAAGTATACCACCGTAGTAATAATAAAGGTAAGAATGTGTTGTGGCCATTGATGTACGGAAAATACTAAATTTAGAATATCAGCAACTGAGGAATCATAAATTATCATTCGTCCAAAAAACTCTAATAATAAAGTCATTACAAAAGCCGAAAGGATTGAAATCCAATACCCAATTGCGAATTTAAAGTTTTGATTAGAAATTGAAACCTTATTAAAAAATAACCCTACAAAAAAAACATTAGCCAAATAAACACTTGTTGTATAACTAATTACATTAACCAATGTGGTTAAATACATAAAGTCGTTAAAATTTTGATTAAACGTTTTATTAATTACAAGCACCAAAACGTAAGCAAAAATTAAAACTAAACTGTAAATTTTTATATGTTTATATACCTTTTTCATACACAAAATTTAATTATAATTTTTACACAAAAAATTAAAATCGCCAAAAGTAAACGTATCATTTTTGCTAAAATTAAAGTTAGTAAATATAAATAATTGATTTTTCTTCATAACATTCGTTTTTTGATTGATTGATTGATTGATTGATTGATTGGATAAAATTACGTTTGATAGATCACATATAATAAAATTGTTTACCCAACTGTAAAAAAACAAAGACGAATTGTATAATTCATAACATTAAAAAATATTATCAACAAAAAGCAAAACACAAAAACTATTTTTAAAATTATAATTACCTTTGCTTTATAAAATAAGTGCACAAAATCATGATATATAAATTTAGAGTTATATTAGATAACGAAGAAGATATACTAAGAGACATTGCTATTGACGAAAATGATAGCTTAGAAGATTTACATAATGTTATTGTAAACGCTTTTGGATTTGACGGAATGGAAGCTGCATCGTTTTACGAATGTGACGATGAATGGACACAATCTGAAAAAGAATTCCCGTTATTTGATACCGGAGACGTACCTGGCGAGATGGAAACAATGGCAGATGTTCCGCTAACTTCTGTTTTATTTAAAGAACAAACAAAAATTATATATGTTTATGACTTTATGAACATGTGGACATTTTTTGTTGAACTTGCTGCGATTGAAGATGCAGAGGCCGGTGCAAGCTACCCTGATTTATTATTCTCTCACGGAATTATGCCTGCAACAGCATCAGCTTTAGATTTTAACGCAAACGAAGATGATATTTTTGGTGACTTTAATGATGATTACGACGACGAAGACTTTGATATGTTTGAAGGAGATGAATCTTTTGAAGATTTTGGAGGTTACGACGATAATAATTGGTAAAAAATCACCATATTTATATACCCAAAAAACAAATAAAAATACTTCTGTTCACGAAGTATTTTTTCATGTATAATTTTAACTTACCTAACAGTAATGATTAACTTATTCAGTACACACATTGATTCTTTATCAATCCACAGAGTTGGAAATAAGAGCAGACAAGAACCAATATTTTTGTCAGAAGATACTTTCTCGATTAACGATGAAATTATGCCTTTATTAAAAGAATTCTTTTTTAAAGCATTTCGTGAAAAAGAAGAAAACTACTTTAAATTCGCTCACGACGTTGATTTAGAATACAATGACATGTTTAACTATGCTACAGAAATTTTTAACAATCCAAGTAGCGCTCATGAGGTGAGTAAAAAAATAACAAAACATTTATACGAACAATCAAACCACCCACACATTAAAAACGGTGAGGTTTATGTAACGTATTTATCAAATGTTTTAATTGATAACAACAAAGTTGATGCTATTGGTATTTTTAAATCAGAGCTAAAAACAGATTTTTTACAGTTTGAAGAAAAAGGATCTAATTTAGAAATGATTTTACAACAAGGAATCAACTTAACAAAGTTAGATAAAGGTTGTATCATCTTTAATTTTGAAAAAGAAGACGGATTTAAAATTTTAACAGTAGACTCTAACCGTTATGATGCGCGTTACTGGTTAGAACATTTTTTATCAGTAGAAGTTTTTGAAGACGAAAACTTTAAAACAAAAAAATACTTAAAATTCTGCGAAGACTTTGCTAAAGAAGTCGTTTTACCAGCCGAAGATAAAAAAGAAGAAGTAATGTTCATGAACCGTTCTATGAACTACTTTGCTAAAAATGATGAGTTTGAAGAGCAAAACTTTTTAAACGAAGTTATTGATAATCCAGACTTAATGGCCGAATTTAAAAACTACAAAGTTGATAAAGGTGCTAAATATAGTGTAGAGGATTTAACTAGCTTCCCTATTGCGAATGCAGCCGTAAGTGATGCGCGTAAAAAAATGAAAAATGTAATTAATTTAGATACAAACATCCAAATTAAATTAGATTTTGTTAACCCAGAATCAGCAGAAAAATTTGTTGAAAAAGGTTGGGACGAAGAAAAACAAATGTATTACTACTTAGTTTATTTTAATAAAGAACAAAAAAGTAACAACTAATACTTAAAATGAGGCTTTTTAGCCTCATTTTTTTTTAATTTGTATACAATTTAAAAATCAAAAACGTTATTTACTTACACAATAGCAAAGCATGAAATATAGATTAGCAATCGTATTCTTAATTATTTTCATTCTACAAAAAAAATCTGTTCACGCTCAAGTAACGGACAGCACAGCTATTATGTATCAAGAAATAAAAGATTATTCTAAAAAAAGAAAAGTAACCAAAAACCTACATAAGTGGATATTTAAGCCCATCCATTCTAGAGAATCAAATCACACGAACCGAGTAATTGATTCTATAGATTACACAGCATACAAGGGCAAAATAATCCGAAAAATAATTTTTGAATCCTTAGATCCCTTTGGCGCAACGGTTGAAGATTCTTTACGAAAACCTCGAAATTGGTTTGAAAAAACGGGAAATAACTTGCACGTTAAATCTAAACCTTGGGCAATCAAAAATTATTTAATGATTAAAGAAAATACACCGCTTGATCCTTTTAAAGTAAAAGAATCCGAACGTTTATTATATGAACAACGCTTTATACGAAACGTAAAGATTTA
>CANRKI010000135.1 GCA_947631175.1 uncultured Flavobacterium sp. | reverse complement strand
GGTGGTGTATACTTTAGAAGGAAACAAAAAAGATTCGCTTGCTGCTAAAGGTGTATTTTTATTAAATACACAAACCAACCAAACCCAACCTTTACATAGCGAAAAAGGAACTTATAAAGGCTTTAGTTTTGATGAGAACGAAACATATTTAAGTTTTTATGGCAACCACGACGATGAAAAAGCTTTAATTAAATATCATAAATTATACATAACCGATTTAAACACACAAAAGGTTGCTAAAGTAATCGATCAAAATTATCCAGGTGTTCCTAAGGATTGGTACATTTCGGGCGATAAAAATTTAGATTTTTCTAAAAACGGAAAAACATTATTTTTAGGAGTTGCTCCAATTCCAAAGGCAAAGGATACCCTTACTTTAAGTGTAGACCAAGCTGTTGTGGATATTTGGGGGTATAAGGACGACTACATTCAGCCTATTCAATTAAAAAATTTAGATCGAGAATTAAAACGTTCATACACAACGATTTTAAATTTAAACGATTTATCTAAAGTACAACCTATTAGCTCTATCGAGATTCCCGACGCTCAAATTTTAGACGAAGGAAATTCGCGCTACCTTTTACTATCAACAGACTACGGTAAGCGTATTGCTTCGCAATGGTTGGCGGCAACACCACGTACATATTACATTTACGATACGCAAACCCAAACCAAAACCGAAATTATTACCGATTTGTTCGGTAACGTATACGTGTCGCCAAAAGCCAACTATATTGTGTATTTTGATCGATTAAAAGCACAGTGGTTTAGTTATGACATTGCTAAAAAGCAAACTAAAAATTTAACACAAAACATTAAAGTATCGTTTGTTGATGAAGAAAACGATATGCCTACCGAAGCAAGACAATACGGCTTAGGTTACTTTGATGAGACTGATACTAAAGTTTACATTTACGATCGTTACGACATTTGGCAATTTGATTTAACAGGTGCTGCCGCTCCTAAAATCATCACCAATCAGTTTGGTCGTAAAAATAAATTACGCTTTAGAATCCCAAAATTGCACAACGAATTTAAGACTGTAGGAACCGAAATTTTAGTTTCTAGCTTTAACGAAACTAACAAAGCCTCAGGTTTATATAAAATTGAAAATGCAAACACCGTAGCCAACCCTGTTTTTGTTATTGAAGAGGAAGTGAAAGGATATACCAACATCCAAAAAGCAGAAGAAGCTTCGTATTACCTTTTAACAAAAGAAAATGCGTTAGAGTCGGCAAATTTATATATAACACAAAACCTAACGCAACAAACCCAAATTACCGAGCTAAATAAACAACAAGCCAATTACAATTGGCACACGGTTGAACTGGTAAAATGGAAAACAAACAAACGCAATAAAGCAGAAGGGTTATTGTATAAACCCGAAAACTTTGATCCAAATAAAAAATACCCAATGTTGGTTTATTTTTATGAAAAAAACAATGAGGAATTGCACCGATACGAGGCACCAGCACCAACGCCATCTCGTTTAAACATTCCGTATTTTACCTCAAACGATTATATTGTTTTTGTACCAGATATTGCGTACAAAGATGGACATCCAGGTAAATCTGCAGAAGAATATATTAACTCGGGAGTTAAACATTTAGTTAAGCAAAACAAATGGATTAATGCCGATAAAATTGGAATACAAGGTCAAAGTTGGGGTGGGTACCAAGTAACACATTTAATTACACGTACCAATATGTATGCAGCAGCATGGGCTGGAGCACCAGTATCAAACATGACATCTGCCTACGGAGGTATCCGTTGGGGGACTGGGATGACACGTCAATTTCAATACGAAAAAACACAGTCTCGTATTGGTAAGACCCTTTGGGAAGATTTAGATTTATATATCCAAAATTCACCTATTTTTTATTTTGATAAAGTAAACACTCCTGTGGCGGTAATGCACAATGATAATGACGGTGCTGTGCCATGGTATCAAGGAATTGAAATGTACACAGCTTTACGCCGATTAAATAAACCCGTTTGGATGTTAAATTACAACAACGACGAGCATAATTTAATGAAACGCCAAAACCGTAAAGACATTCAAATTCGTCAACAGCAATTTTTTGATTATTATTTAAAAGATGCCAAAGCACCTATTTGGATGACTAAAGGAGTTCCTGCAACAAGCAAAGGCTTAGAATGGGGATTTGAATTAACAGATGATAAAGTAGAATAACCAATAAAAACTCTTTTAAGCAAAAGCTTGAAAGAGTTTTTTTATTTGCTTTCTGTAGCAATAAAAAACAAACCTTAAAAAAATTTAATTTGGATTAGTATTGTAATATGTAACTATAAAATACGTGTAACAATACCTAAATCAAAGATAAATCGCATACAAATACCCCAAAGGGCAGCCCATAAGTTTAGTAAAAAAAGCTACCTTTGTTGCCATGAAAACAGAACAGATTCTTCAAAATTTAGATATAAAAGCAGTAAATGCAATGCAAGCACAAGCGTTAGAAACTGCTACCAATCAAAATAACATTATTTTACTCTCTCCAACCGGATCGGGTAAAACCTTAGCCTTTTTACTTCCGTTAATTCAAAAATTAGCGCCACATAAAAAAGGAGTGCAGGCTGTTATTTTAGTCCCTTCTAGAGAGTTGGCTTTGCAAATAGAAACTGTTTTTAAAAAAATGGGAACGCCATACAAAATTAACTCTTGTTATGGCGGACATGCCACACAAACCGAGTTAAATAACTTTAAAACACCACCAACCGTTTTGGTAGGAACTCCTGGTCGAGTGGCTTTTCATATCCGCGAAAATAACTTTAATTTTCAACAAGTAAATAGCTATGTTTTAGATGAGTTTGATAAGGCTTTAGAACTTGGTTTCCAAAAAGATATGGATTTTATTATCAATTCTTTTGAGAACATTTCGTTCAGAATGTTAACTTCTGCAACCAGCTTAAAGGCAATTCCGGAGTTTACAGGAATCGAGAATCCGGCACAAATTAATTTTTTAAAACAGCAAAATACACAACCTAAATTAACCTTTAAAAAGGTAATTTCGGCACCCGAAGAAAAGCTTGAAACCGTTATTAAATTATTAAGTAAAATAGGGCAGGATACCGTTTTAATTTTTTGTAACCATCGCGATGCTGTAGATCGTATTAGTGAAACCCTAACAAACAAAGGAGTAGCAAACGGTAGCTTTCATGGCGGATTGCAACAAGATGAACGCGAACGCGCACTACTAAAATTCAGAAATAAAAGTTCACGCATCTTAATTACAACTGATTTAGCTGCCCGCGGATTGGACATTCCCGAAATTGGATGTGTGATACACTACCAAATACCCGAAAAAGAGGATACCTATATTCATAGAAACGGACGTACAGCTCGAATGAAAGCCAAAGGCAAAGTTTATATAATGGTAACCACCGACGAGGATTTTGATTTTATTGATCAAAATATGCCTATTGAAGACCTTTCGGGCAATTACAAAATAAATAATAAAACCGATTTTAAAACCATTTATATCAGTGCAGGAAAAAAAGATAAGGTAAACAAAGTTGATATTGTAGGGTATTTAATTAAAATTGGAGGCTTGGATAAAGAAGATATTGGCTTGATCGAGGTTAAAGATACGCAAGCCTTCGTAGCAGTGGCTTCTTCAAAAATTAAAGGACTTATCTTTAAGCTAGAAGATAAAAAACTTAAAAATAAAAAAGTAAAAATTGCTATTGCTAAGCAATAAAAACTTTGTAATTTATATCAATGCTTTAATTTTTTGTATATATTGTACCTAGCTTTTATCTTATTTTTTAGTGATATAAAAATTACTTTTTTTAAGTAATATTAATCTATTAAAAAGAATTTAAACTAAAGCTTTTATCTTCTTATAAATACAAAAAAAACTAGAGATCGATAAAAAAGAACTAGATACTGCCCCCAAAAAGTCAAATGCTTTTGGGGGCAGTTTACTAAAGTTTAATTTTTAAAAGCTTTAGGTTAGTGTTACCGTACCCAAATAATTGCTAGATGCTGACAACTTGCGATCATCGTTTACAAAACTAACCCAGCAATGCACCTCCAAACTCGAAAAATAAGCCGCTACACTTAGTGTAACCTCTGCATCTTCTCGGGTGGCTTGGTACTCAAATACTTCAAATAAATTCAAGTCTTCCGAGTAAATAACAACCAATAAAGTGTCGGTTGGTAAAGCCATACCTTGTCCGGAATTGTCTGCCCACGTTAATTTAATTTGCGTATTGGCCAAAGCAACAGCCGTTGGATCTAATACGCCTTGTAACTCGCCTTTACTAATTAAAACTTTATTGTAGGTAATCTCAAAAACATCATTCACTAAAGTAATCGCTTCCTTAATGTGATACGATGTTGCTATGTTGTATCGAGATCGCACGCCTAAATTAGTTCCAAAATAACGGTTGTATAACCCTCTAATAGGCGTTAAAAATCGAGTAATAGCAGCAAATTTATCTCTTTGTAAAAGCTGTAGTTCCGTAGGAGTACGAGATGTTTTTTTAGGTCTACTTCGCATCACGTTTTTCCCTCTCCAGTTCGCCCCAACCACAGTACCTACCGTACCAGTAAATGGGCCTAAAATTCCTTTTTCATACGTAGCCATAATAATAAAATTTGTTGGTTAATAAAAAGTAAATCAATTTTATATATCAAACTTACGTATTGTGTTTTATAATAAAAAAACCGAAAACTATACTGCCTTTTTATGACCTATAGCACCATATAATGACCTTTATGTGACCCACATTGACCTTTGGTGGCACTTCACTTTTTATTTGGTTCGTGTATTGTTCGAGAATTGTTTGGGTTTGTTCGCAAAAAAGTACTTTTTTGCGAAGGAATCTCGAATATGACTAAAAGAAATGGGTATTGGGCGGGTTAGGAGGATAGTTGGGGCGGTTTAATAGGACGGTTGGGGAAGTTGGGGCGAATTGCAATTCGCCCCAACTTCCCCAACTATTCGCCCCAACTTCCCCAACTAACTCTCTAATTATTCTTTCAAAAATAAATACCAAAAAAGGAGAATTAATCGTTTTTAAGATATTGATAATCAATAAAGAATATTATCCCATGAATCGATACAATCCAAATAAGCACCATCGCAGGTCGATACGATTAAAAGGTTATGATTATAGCCAAGCGGGTTTGTATTTTATTACGCTTTGTTGCCAAGATAGACACTGCTTTTTTGGCGAAATAAAAGAGGATAAAATGCTGCTTAATGCTTTTGGACAAATTGCCTTGGCCGAATGGTTTAATACAAGTAAAGTTCGTCATAACGTGGTTTTACACGAATGTGTTATTATGCCCAACCATATTCATGGGATATTGGAGATTACATTTAAAAAAGGGGATCAAGAGGTAGGGAAGTTTCAGTCGCCATCGCAAACGGTGGGATCTATTGTACGCGGATATAAAGTAGCTACCATAAAAAAGATAAAAGATTTTATAATAGCTTGGGAAGCTAAAGAGGATAATAAGGACGAATTATTTAAAACGAATAATCCGTACCGTTGGAATAAATTTGGAGATTCGAGCGGTAGTTTTAGTTGGAGTTTCAGTAGGGACGGTTGGGGCGATAGCGATAGTTGGGGTTTCAGTTGGGGCGAATTGCAATTCGCCCCAGCTGATTTAATCGAGCTTATTCGATCGTACGATTATAAAATTTGGCAACGTAATTACTACGAAAATATCATAAAAACGGAGAAAGCCTATCTCAATATCTCCAATTACATTAGTACCAATCCGTTGCGTTGGGAAGAAGATACTTTGCGTTAAGCTATTAATCAAACTTTAAAAATAAGATAAAGCTTATTAATAAAGAATCCCTCTATTAAGAGGGATTCTTTATAGCATTATTCGTCGTTGAAAATAGTGATAAAAGCTTTTTTAACTTTGTTAAGTAAAGTTTCGCTAAAGTAAATACTTGGGTAATAATAGGTTCTACCAATTTTAAGGTAGGGAACATCATTACGCTTTCGCATGCGTTTTAAGGTACTGTCTGATATGCTCAGAATTTGCCTTACATCAGCACTAAATATCCATTTATTATCAACTGGTGTTCTGCCAATAAGTTTGTTTATCTCGGCAGTTTTTTGCTCCATTTTAATGGTAAATTCATTTAATTCTTTTAATAATTGTTATGTCTTCATAAATCTTTCTTTTTAACATTTAAATAAAGATACAAATTTTGTGTTTTATTGTTAATTTTTTAACATTTTTATTTAAGTTAAACAGGTGAGAAGTGTTGGAGTTTTGTTTGCGAGTTAAGTATGGGCGAATTGCAATTCGCCCATACTTGACTCACCATGCTTAACTCGCCATATACTAAACTTACACATTTCGGCCGCATGTGAGTGTAAAGCTGCTAGGTGGTTAAATATTGTGAATTGGACTTGGGGTGTTTTAACTCTCGATTTTTAATGTATCTTTGTAAGAATTGATAAAATTATTAACGCTACTTACATTATGAGTAACAACGGAGAAGATAAAAAGGTTATTTTTTCGATGTCTAAGGTTTCTAAAACCTATTCGTCGACAAACAAAACGGTTTTAAAAGATATTTACTTAAGCTTTTTTTATGGTGCCAAAATTGGTATTTTAGGTTTAAATGGTTCGGGTAAATCATCTTTATTAAAAATTATTGCTGGAGTTGACAAGAACTATCAAGGTGATGTGGTTTTCTCACCGGGTTATTCGGTTGGGTATTTAGAGCAGGAGCCTCAGTTAGACGAAAATAAAACAGTTATTGAAGTAGTACGTGAAGGAATGGCAGAGGTTGTTGCTATTTTAGACGAGTTCAATAAAATTAATGATATGTTTGGTTTACCAGAGGTGTATGAGGATGCAGATAAAATGCAAAAACTTATGGACCGCCAAGCTGATTTACAAGATAAAATTGATGCTGCTGGTGGCTGGGAATTAGATACAAAGTTAGAAATTGCAATGGATGCGTTACGTTGTCCGGATGCAGATACGCCAATTAAAGTACTTTCTGGTGGAGAGCGCAGACGTGTGGCTTTATGTAGATTACTTTTACAAGAACCAGACGTTTTATTATTAGATGAGCCTACCAACCACTTAGACGCTGAGTCTGTACATTGGTTAGAGCA
>CANRKI010000134.1 GCA_947631175.1 uncultured Flavobacterium sp. | reverse complement strand
CACTACCATTAATAAAAAAAGTATAAAATTTTTTAAATTCACAGAAAAACATTAAATTTGTATGCAATTCAACTACAATTGCAACCATGATAGCACACACAACTAAAATCGTCGGTGAAGGTTTAACTTACGACGATGTTCTTTTAATTCCAAACTATTCACAAGTACTTCCTCGCGAAGTTTCCACAAAAACTCAATTCACTCGTAACATTACTTTAAATGTACCAATTGTATCTGCAGCTATGGATACAGTGACAGAAAGTGCAATGGCAATCGCTATGGCGCAAGAAGGTGGTATTGGAGTGCTACACAAAAACATGACAATCGAACAGCAAGCTGCTGAGGTAAGAAAGGTAAAACGTGCTGAAGCCGGAATGATTATCGATCCGGTAACACTTAACCTAAATGCTACTGTAGGCGATGCTAAAGCTGCCATGAGAGAATATGGTATTGGTGGAATTCCGGTGGTTGATGAAAATCAAACCTTAAAAGGAATTGTTACTAACCGTGACTTACGTTTCGAAAAAAATAATACTCGAGCAATTACTGAGGTAATGACTTCTAAAAACCTAGTAACAGCTCCACAAGGAACTACTTTGGCACAAGCCGAAGAAATTCTGCAAGAAAATAAAATCGAAAAACTACCTGTTGTTGATACAAACAATAAACTTGTAGGTTTAATTACATTCCGTGATATTACCAAAGTAACACAAAAACCAAACGCTAACAAAGATGCTTTTGGTCGTTTACGCGTAGCAGCTGCTTTAGGTGTTACTGCTGATGCGGTACAACGTGCAGAAGCACTTGTAAACGCTGGCGTAGATGCTGTGATTATTGATACAGCACACGGTCACACTAAAGGAGTGGTTGATGTTTTAAAACAAGTTAAAGCCGCTTTCCCACAGTTAGATGGTAACATTGCAACACCAGAAGCTGCTCTTTACCTTGCCGAAAATGGTGCCGATGCTGTTAAAGTTGGTATTGGTCCTGGATCAATCTGTACAACGCGTGTAGTTGCAGGAGTTGGTTTCCCGCAATTCTCAGCAGTTTTAGAGGTTGCCCATGCTTTAAAAGGTACTGGCGTTCCTGTAATTGCAGACGGTGGTGTGCGTTACACAGGCGATATTCCTAAAGCTATTGCTGCCGGAGCAGATACAGTTATGTTAGGTTCTATGTTAGCAGGAACTAAGGAATCTCCGGGCGAAACAATTATTTACGAAGGACGTAAATTTAAATCATATCGCGGTATGGGTTCTGTCGAAGCTATGAAACAAGGATCTAAAGACCGTTATTTTCAAGATGTGGAAGACGATGTTAAAAAATTGGTCCCAGAAGGAATCGTTGGTCGCGTAGCATACAAAGGCGAATTAAACGAATCTATGTTACAATTTATTGGTGGTTTACGTGCCGGAATGGGTTACTGCGGATCCGCATCAATCAAAGATTTACAAGAAAAAGGGCGTTTTGTACGCATCACTGCATCGGGAATTTACGAATCGCATCCGCACGATGTAACTATTACAAAAGAAGCACCAAATTATTCAAGATAATAGCATTAAATATATTAAAAAGACTACCGCAAGGTTGTCTTTTTTTTTGCTTAGGCGTTCCGTTTTTTGGCAGCCTTTGGCGTGCAGCCAAAAAACGGCGGGCTTTCTGGCCTCGCTCTTTAAAACTTCAGTTCCTTACGTTTTAAAGGAGCTCAAACAAGCCTACAATCCCTAACGCAATATAGACCTAAGGTTATAAAGTGATTTTGTTACTTCGAGAAAATTTTTTGTTTTAAAATGAAAAAAATATTTCATGAAATATTTTTCTGTGCCTTAATATATTTGGAGGGCTGTTTTTTGCGTTAGGGATTGTAGCGTTATCCTTTTGTGAGGAACGAACAAAAGATACAGCGAAAAGCCCGGCGCTTGCGCAACGCCCAAAAACAAAAAAACGCTCAACTATAAAAGTGAGCGTTTGTGTTTTATTCAAAATATTTGTTGATTAGTTTTTTCTCTCCTGCAATCCAAAGCTCGTCGTTGGCTCTTAAAATCACATCAGATTCTGGGTTTAAAATTCGACAATCGGGTCTATCAATACAAATTACTAAACCTTTGGTAAGCTCGCGTAGGTTCGATTCTTTAATGCTTTGATCAATAAAATCTGGATTGTATAGCGTGAATTTTTGTAGTACAATATCGTCGTATTCGTATTCTGGATTCGACTCGACCACGTTTTCATCTAAATAAGCTTTAAAGGTAAGTATTTGTTCGTCTGTTCCAACTACGCTTAGTATATCGCCTGTAAAAATACGTTCGTCTTTTTCGGGAATGTATATTAAGGTGTTGGCGCGTTTTATTTTTACGATGTTAATTCCTATGTCTTCTCTAAAGCGTAATTCTTCGAGGGTTTTTCCTGCAAAATTAGTGTTTTGTGTAATTTCGAAAACGGTTAAATGACCATCGTAAAAGTCTAGTTTTTGTGGTTCTTTAGAGACCACTTGTATTAAATTCGTTTCGCGCTCATTAAAATTTTTAAGAAAATGCGTCTCGAGCACTTTATATTGTCTTACTATTTTATTTCTAAAGATGTATACAATAGCGAAAACGATGAAAAACGTTAAGAACGAAACTAACGGTGTGAAAAAGATGTTTAATAGTACGAAAAGTAAAATTACTACAATTCCAATTCGGGTTAAACGGGTAATTAGAACTGGAGTTTTGTACTTGTTCTCGTTTGCTAATTGATCGATTATTTTTTGATTGAATGGTTTAAATCCAATGGCGTAACAAAATGGCATCATTAAAAGTAGCGTGATTGAGGCTGCAATTAAGTTTCCGAATTTGTTGTCGCTTACAATTGGATATAAGTAAATTTTAGATAATAATATGATAGCAATAACTATTACTGCGTTTAAAAGAATATGCGTTACGTTGCTTTTTATAAACAATTGCCAACTGCTTGTTACTTTTATGCTTTGCGAGTTATGGCTGTAATTTTCGATTGCTAGTTTTAGTTTTGTTGGTAGTTTGCTGTCTAAATAATTATAAGCACCTTCTGATGTTTTTATCATAAAAGGCGTTGTAAAAGTTGTAACTGCTGATACGGCAACTACAATAGGATATAAAAAGTCGCTAGTTACGCCTAGGGTCATACCAAGTGTTGCGATAATGAACGAGAATTCTCCAATTTGAGCTAAGCTCATTCCGGCTTGTACCGATTGTTTTAACGGTTGTCCCGAAAGTAAAGCACCTAATGCAGTAAAAAGTGTTTTACCAAAAATGGTTACAAATGTAATTATAGCAACGGGTAATGCATATTCTACCAAGGTTTGCGGATTAATAAGCATCCCAACAGATACAAAAAATACGGCACCAAATAAATCTTTAACAGGTTTTATTAAGTGTTCAATTTTTTCAGCCAAAGTAGTTTCGGCTATAATCGATCCCATGATGAAAGCACCAAGTGCTGGCGAAAATCCAGCTTTTGTAGCTAAAATAACCATTCCTAAACATAAGGCTAGGGAAACAATTAAAAGGGTTTCGTCGGTTAATAAGTTTTTTGTTTTTTTAAGTAAAGATGGAATAATAAAAATTCCCGCTAAAAACCAAAGTGTTAAAAAGAAAACAAGTTTAATTGCCGATTCAATTAAATCTGTTCCAGAAAAGTTTTGTGAAACAGCAATGGTCGAAAGTAAAACCATTAATAAAATGGCTACAATATCTTCAACAATTAAGGCACCAAATACAATGCCTGCAAATTTTTTGCCTTTAACATTAAGCTCGTCAAAAGCACGTAAAATAATTGTGGTACTCGACATGGACAGAATTGCACCTAAAAATAAACTATTCATGGTGCTCCATCCTAAAAATTGGCCTGTGATATAACCAAAAAATATCATGGCAACAATTTGTACCGAGGCGGTTATGGAGGCGGTTCCGCCAACTTGCATAAGTTTTTTAAAACTAAACTCGAGACCTAAACTAAATAATAAGAAAATCACTCCAATTTCTGCCCAAACACTTATACTTTCGGAATCAGAAACGGTTGGGAATAAATCAAAGTGAGTTCCCATTAAAAATCCAGCAACTAAATATCCGAGTACTAAAGGTTGTTTAAGTTTTTTAAATATTAAAACGGAAACTCCTGCGGTCATTAATATTAATCCTAAATCTGAAATTAAAGGATATAAATGATGGGAAGCATCTGCGGATATTAAGGCTGTAATCATAGAGTATTTTTTAAATTGAAATTCCTAAATAGGTTGTTGGGCTAATACGCATTAATTCTTCTTTAACCGAATCGCTTACTTGTAAGTTTTTTATAAACTCTTGAATAGAATCTTTAGTTATTACCGAATTTGTTCGAGTTAAATCTTTTAAAGCTTCGTAAGGATTTGGATAAGCTTCGCGACGTAATATAGTTTGAATCGCTTCGGCAACAACGGCCCAATTGTTTTCTAAATCTTCAACAAATTTTGCTTCGTTTAATAATAATTTGTTTAATCCTTTTAAAGTAGCCTCTAAAGCAATTAACATGTGTCCGAACGGAACACCTACATTACGTAAAACGGTTGAATCTGTTAAATCGCGTTGTAAACGAGAAATAGGTAATTTAGCCGCTAAATGTTCTAAAATAGCATTTGCAATTCCTAAATTTCCTTCAGAGTTTTCAAAATCAATAGGGTTAACTTTGTGTGGCATTGCCGATGAACCAATTTCTCCTGCTTTAATTTTTTGTTTAAAATATTCCATCGAAACGTATGTCCAAATGTCACGGTCTAAATCAATTAAAATAGTATTGATTCGTTTTAAACCATCAAAAAAAGCAGCAAAATGGTCGTAATGTTCAATTTGTGTGGTAGGGAAGGAGTGGTGTAATCCTAAATATTCCTCAACAAATTTAGTCCCAAAGGCTTTCCAGTCGGTATTTGGGTACGCAACAAAATGCGCGTTGTAGTTACCTGTTGCGCCACCAAATTTTGCAGCAAATGGAATGTTGTATAACAAACGAATTTGTTGTTCTAAACGTTCAACAAAAACTAATATTTCTTTTCCTAATCGAGTTGGTGATGCTGGTTGCCCATGAGTACGTGCTAACAGTGGTACATCTTTCCACTCAATCGCTAATTCTTTTAACTTAACAATTACTTTAGTTAAAGTTGGCATGTAAACTTTCTCAAAAGCCTCTTTAGTAGATAAAGGAATTGCCGTGTTGTTAATGTCTTGAGAGGTTAATCCAAAATGGATAAATTCTTTGTATGGCGCTAAATCTAATTTGTCAAATTCTTTTTTTACAAAATATTCAACAGCTTTAACGTCGTGGTTTGTAGTTTTTTCAGTGTCTTTAATCCATAAAGCATCTTCAGTCGAAAAGTTTTCGTAAATAGCTCTAAGTTTCGGAAAAACACTTGTACTAACCATAGCTAACTGTGGCACACCTTGTTCACATAAAGCGATAAAATATTCAATTTCTACTAAAACACGATATTTAATTAAAGCTTCTTCCGAGAAAAAAGGGGCTAATGATTCTGTTTTGCTTCTATATCTTCCATCAATAGGAGAAATAGCGGTTAATTCATTTAATTGCATTGTTGTTGTGTTATTTATGAAGTTGTACAAATATAGTCTTTTTACACCGCTTTTTAAAATTCAGTTTACTAATAATTTAAACAATTCATGATTCAAACACTAAAGTTAACTAAGCCATTTTTATCAGTTTTTCCTTAATAAGTTCAAGACCTTTACTGGCGGTATTGCTAATGGTTTCAATTCGTTTATTGTTTAATGCAATTTCAGCCGGATTGTTATCAATATAAATAATCGAACAATGTTGTTTTACATATTCGTACAAACTTGCCGCAGGATAAACCTGAAGCGACGTACCAATAATTAAAAAAACATCTGCTTCCATAGCTATTTCAGCAGCTTTATTTAGTAAAGGTACCGCCTCGCCAAACCATACAATGTGAGGACGCAACTTTGCACCCTTGTATGTATCAGTGTCACATAAGTCACCCTCCCAATTCAAAATTACATTGTCATTGTTCTCTGGCCTAACTTTATTTAACTCACCATGTAAGTGAATAATGTTCGAACTTCCTGCTCTTTCATGCAAATCATCTACATTTTGTGTAATAATAGTTACATGGTAATATTTTTCAAGTTCAACCAAAATAGTATGTGCATTATTAGGAACCACAGTTTTTAATTGCGCTCTACGTACATTATAAAAATTAGTAACAAGCTGTGGGTTTGCCTTCCAACCTTCTGGCGAGGCAACTTCCATAATATCGTGGCCTTCCCAAAGTCCATTCGCATCTCTAAAAGTCGAAATTCCACTCTCCGCACTTATTCCAGCTCCAGTTAAAACAACTAATTTTTTCATTCTTTATATATTATTACCTTTGTGAAATTAATAATTATTGATTAAAATATGCATAATTTATTTTCCGATCCAGAATATTTATCCTACATAGAAGAATTCATTACCGAAAACCGCAAAAATAATTTCGATAGAGTGTTGCAAAACCGAACCAAACATATAACCATTGCGGTCGAAGATGTATTTCAACTTCATAACACCAGTGCCGTGATGCGCAGTTGTGAGGTTTTTGGCATTCAAGATCTTCACGTTGTCGAAGCTAAATTTGGAAAAGACATCGATAAAGAAATCGCTTTAGGAGCCGAAAAATGGGTCGATATTCATCGTTACAACAACATAAATAGTTGTGTAACAAAACTCAAGCAACAAGGTTATCAAATAGTTGCCACCACGCCACACGAACAAGATGCTGTTCTCGATCAATTTGACGTGACCAAACCCGCAGCCATTTTTTTTGGAACCGAGCGCGACGGACTTTCTCAAGACGTACTCAAACAAGCCGACGCCTTCTTAAAAATCCCAATGGTTGGCTTCACCGAAAGTCTAAACATCTCCGTTTCCGCCGCAATCATCATTCAGCACCTAACCAATTCCCTACGTCAATCCCCAGTAAATTGGAAACTCTCGCCCGATCAATTTCTCGAAAAAAAAATCGATTGGACCCGAAAATCAATTAAAGACATTGATTTTATAACGCAAAAATACCTTCAAAAAATAAACAAATAGAGTTCTATTCCCAGAACTCTATTTTTAATTTGGGCGTGCCGCCACTACATTACGTATATATAATAGTACAG
>CANRKI010000133.1 GCA_947631175.1 uncultured Flavobacterium sp. | reverse complement strand
GCAGAAACAGCAGTGAAAATGCAAGAAAATCAATTGCAATTGCAAAAAAACAAATGGACGCAAGAGTTAAATCAATTGCAAATTGAAGTTGCTACATACGATGAAATGATAGCCGATTTTAAACAAAATCAATGGCCAGAAGCTGTGGTTTTACAAAAAACAATTGCAAATCAATTACTATCTGGTGAGATTAACTTTTTAGATTGGGTTTTATTAAACGATCAAGTAATCGATATGCAAAATCAATTTGCTGAACAACTTTTTACGCGTAACATCAAAGCCAATTCTTTAAATTATTTAGCTAATTAATCATGAAAAAATATATAATAATATCGTTAGGAATTTTGTTTTTAACTGCTTGTTCTAACAAAAACGAAGCAACCGTTGAAGAGGTTAAAACAGATAATTCCATCCAAAATAACATTACATTAACCGAAGCTCAGTTAAAAAATATTGAGCTGCAAACAGTTTCAATCGAAAAAGGAAATATTCCTACAACAATTCGTTTAACTGCACGAACGATGTCAACTCCTCAAGATCAAATATCGGTTACCAATATGATGGGAGGTTTCGTAAAATCGATTCAAATTTTACCAGGAGCATCGGTAAAAAAAGGACAAGTTTTGGCTGTTTTAGAAGATCCTTCTTATGTACAATTACAAGAAGATTATTTAACCACGAAAGCTTTGTTAATTAAAGCAAATGCCGAATTTAATCGTCAAAAAGAATTAAACGAATCGCAAGCGGCAAGTACAAAAATAGTTGAAGAAGCAAAGGCTGAACTGAGTTTGTTACAAATTAAGAAGCGTGCAATTGAAGAGAAATTACGATTAATTCACATCGATCCGAACCAGGTAACTTTAGCCAATTTAAAAAGAAGTTTAACAGTCACTTCTCCGACAAATGGAATTGTGAATGCTGTTTATGTAAATCGAGGACAATACGTTTCAAGTTCCTCTCCTATTTTTGAAATTATACAAACAGGAACTCCGTTACTAAACATCAAAGCGTTTGAAAATTACATTCCGTATTTAAAAATTGGTCAAGAATTAGAAGCTTTCACCAATTCAAATGCAGCAGAAAAAATCACGGCTAAAATTGTTTCTATTTCTCAACATGTAAACGAAGATGGTTCAATTGATGTACTTGCGAAAATTACAAATACAAACCAAATACATTTTACAACCAATATGTATTTTAATGTTGATTTGACTTACGACGCAGTTGCTGCCGAAGTTTTACCTGAAGAATCGATTGTTCATTTTGAAGGAAAGGATTATGTTTTTGAGGCTAAAGAAAATCGCGTTTTTGAATTAATAGAAGTTAAAACCGGAGCTAAAGCAAATGGAAAAATTGAAATTAGTTCGGCTTTAAATCCTACAAAAAAATATGTTAGCCAGGGTGCGTATGCAATTTTAATGGCTATGAAAAACAGTCCAGAAGAAGAATAAAGAAGCCTGATTGTGGACGTCCTGAAAAGAGGTTGGACAGATTAAAAATTAACTATTCTAAAAATGAGTTCGATATTGCATCGGACTCATTTTATTTAAGTTCTATTAAAAGTTACTTTTAGCATTATGATTTTAAAAGTATGTATCTGTAAAAAACAGCTAGTAATACATACCTTTTATATCACTTTTACTTATTTACATAGATAAAAAAGCTACGTATAATTTAATGACTACATTGTTAATGATATCTACAAAAAAAGCGCCTACCATAGGAACGATTAAAAAAGCTTTGTGCGAAGGACCGTAACGATGCGTTACTGCCTGCATGTTTGCAATAGCCGTAGGTGTAGCACCTAAACCAAAGCCACAATGGCCTGCACTTAATACAATGGCATCGTAGTCTTTGCCCATTACACGGTAGGTTACAAAAATGACAAATAAAATCAATGCGCCTGTTTGTAATAGAAGTATGATAAGAACTTGGCTTGCTAGTCCGGAAAGTTGCCATAATTGAAGAGACATTAATGCAACCGTTAAAAATAAATAAAGACCTGTGTTACCTAGTACATCTACCGCATGGTCATTTACAACATATGAGGTGGTACGGCTAAGAACGTTTCGAATAATTACACCAATTAATAAACTCCATACAAAGTTTGGAAGTTCAAAATTCGATCCTTTCATTGTTTCATAAAGTACTTGACCTACTGTTACACAGATTGCCAACATGGTAAGTGTTTCAATAACGTTATGTACATTCATACGACGTTTTGAGATGGGATTTTCAAAAGTCTCTAATAAAACATCGTTTCCATTTGATTGTGTTACGGGTTGAATGTTTTTTTTCTTCAATAAAAAATTAGCAACAGGTCCACCAATAATTCCACCCATTACCAAGCCATACGTTGCACAAGCCATAGCTAATTCCATGGCGCCTTCTATATGAAAGGTTTTTGTTAAATTTTCTGCCCAGGCGGCACCTGTACCGTGTCCGCCCGTTAAGGTAATAGAACCTGCAATTAATCCGTAGCTTGGGTCTAACCCTATTAATTTGGCAATTGAAATACCAAAAAGATTCTGAAAAAATATGAAGATACCTGTAACACCAATAAATAGTAATAATGGTTTGCCACCTTGTTTAAGTTTTGCAAAATCAGCACTTAAACCAATAGATGAAAAAAAGATTAACATCATGGCAGTCTGTAAGGAACTTTCGAATTGAAAGCTTAAGCCAAAGAAATAATAAATTAAATACAGTAGCGTAGCAGTTAAAAAACCGCCTACTACAGGTTCTGGTATGTTATAATCTCTAAAGAATTTGACTTTCTTTACAATATAAAACCCTAAAAGAAGTACCAGGCAAGCAAAAGTGAGTGTTTCAAATATTCCAAATACCATATAGTTAAATTGATTTTTTAAATTGTTAAAATAACAAAAATACTGTTTTTTTAGGAATACATGCTGTTACTGTGTTACTTCATCATTTACATTTTCTTTTTTTAAATACTAAAATGGTGTTTTTATTATAGAAGAAAGAAGTTGTAGATTAGTAGTGGAAAATTGTAAATAACAAAAACGAATACTTTATTACAGCAATTTTTTTAATTGTCTGATTATACTTTTTATATAATCAGCTTGTAATTCTTTTGTAAGAAACGATTCTTGAATTAGTTTTTCTGTTTTGGGTACCCATTCTGAAATACGGTTAAAAACAGAGTTCATTTGCTTTTCGTTAAGTTGTAATGCAAAAGCAAATCTTTCAAAAGTATTTTCGGTTATGATTTTTCTTTTTCCCCCTAACTGTAGCGCAATCTCTTCGTTGTCTTTTGCTAGAATTAATTTTACGTTTGACAAGTCATAAGATAGAGCCAAAACCACCGGTTATCCGAAGGATTATAGAAAAAGTTTTTTAGGTGCATATCATTCTTTCTAATAATAAAATTAAAAACTGTTAATTCAAAAAAACGCAATTTATCAAATGATGAATGTGAAGATAATTTACCTGTAATCAAAAAATACTAAATTTATAAACTAAACACTATCTTAATTTCTACAAGAAACTGTCCAATTTAGTTTGAAGACGTACAGTAAAAACGTCAACCGACACAATTATTATTAATCAAGAATCAAATAAAACTACATTGAAAAACTTAGAAATACGTGACTCAATCATAAAAAATAAATTATTATGAGAAAATCATAAATAATAAAAATAAATAATATGAAAATATTTTTGACAACATTAATATTTTGTTTTATAATTAGTTGTAATAAAAAAGAGCCTAAGTAAAATATATATAATAATAATGCAGAATATATTTCAATGTCAATTCCAAATAGTATTAGTGTAAATGAAGAATACAAAGGAATTATAGAATATAAGAGTGATTTTGATAGCATTACAACATCATTTACAGACACGACGAATTTTAAGACTCCATATATTTATATATATGAGCCTCAAGAAAATGATATTGATTTAAAAAACTTAATCATAAGAGATTCTATCAAACTTTGGAGTAACAAAATAGATATAAATAACATTAGATTTACCAAAAAAGGAACATATTACTTTTTAGCTAAAATTAAAGACGAAATTATGCTTTTTAGCTACAAAAAGAATAATGAGATTGATTCTATTAGAGTATTATCAAATGAATATTTTATCACTCAAAAAATTCATGTTAAAGATTAACTTAAAAAAAACATACATTTAACCGGAAAGCGCAAATCTTCAATCCGTGCCTTAACACCAAAAACAAAGCAAGCCGACTGTAAAAAGTCGGCTTGTTTTATTATAAAAAACCACTGCTGTTGCACTAAATTGTTTCGACTTTACAAAGCAGAAAAACAAAGGCGAGTCTTATATACTCGCTTTTTGTTTAGGATAACTCAATCAAATTTTATTTAAACCATCGATCTAGATTATAAATACCCCCCTTACAATTTCAACTTTTCTTTTATCAAAATTTCTACTGCAAGGTTGTTCCAAAATAAGATTTTCTTTTAGAATTTTTTTAATAGATTTTAGCCTATCATCCGTATAAACCTTTTCTACTTTATAAAATAAATTCAATAAATCATTAGACGTGTAAACAGATCTGCTTAACATACCTAAATAGGTATATAAAAACATTGATTGTTTCATATAATTAAATTTTATATTTGATAAAGGGCAAACCTATTCTACTGACTTAAAATAAAAAAGGACATAAAAAAAACGGAGCTCAAAACTGAACTCCGTTAACCTTAAAAAATACACTGCGGCAATTAATTTATAATTTAATTGTGAATTTAAACAAACCTTTATAAATTGCGCGTAACAAAATTTAGAGCTGGAAATCAAACTTTAAAAATTTAGTTTTTGTTTGTTCTCGTCATAAAAAACATAATGAATAAGAAAAAAGCATCGTTTGTCCGCATGTTCTTTTTTTATTAGTTAAATAATATTTTTTTTGTTTGTCGGTGATAACAATTTGTAATTTTAATCCAAAAAAAATGAAAATAAATTTTTTTATTATTATACAAACTATTTTGCTTTTAAGCTTGATTGGTTGTACAGACAGAAACGATAATGAAGAATCATATATGATTTCAATTAAAAACACAACATTAGAATCAATCGAACTGTATTTACTATTAGATGAAGAAGTTTCACAAGGTTATTTAGAGCAAATAACATTACTTCCTAGTGAACAAACAAGGTATTTTTTTCACTCAAAAATTGATAATAGTTTTCATGGTTTTTTTAATATTGACGCCCTAAAAGTAAAATTCAAAAACGAAAAAGGTTATTTATGTGAAAGATTAACCGAAAATAACTTATGCTTTGTAAATAAAGAAAGTCCACTTTCTCCGAATAGCATTAGCGCATATAAAGAAGTCAAAACAAATCATTTTGTCTATGAGATAACTCAATCAGATTACGAAAATGCACATGATTTGCCTTAAAAATATGATAAAAACAAAAAAAACGAGTCTAAACAACTCGTTTTTTTAATTTCCTATTACACCAACAGAAAATAATAATACAAATCGGAATGAGCGAATTATGATTGATTCAATAAAAGCAGTTGAACAAATAAAAGCGCACGAAATATCAAGAGTAGAATTTGAAAAGAGTCTAAATAAATAATTATATGAAACGTATTTTATTGATAATATTTGGTATAACAACTTTTTTATCCTGTGATAAAAAAGGAAAAAATGATTTTCCCGAGTTGATTCATAATGATTTAGTAATATAAATTAAGTTTACCCGATACAGTTAAGGTTAACAAACCTTATAAAATAATTATTGATTTTAAAAGTGATTTTCATAAAATTATTGATGCAGTTCAAATTAATCCGCATGATACAACAAAGGTAAGATTAATAACATATTACAACTACAAACCTATTAAATCACCAATGAAGTCATTAAGTGAATTATCTCTAATTTACTCTACATTTGTAGTTAACAAGAATTTTGAAATTGATAATATAATTTTCAAAGAAAAAGGAGATATATTTTTTGTGGTTTTTTAAAAAATGCGGTTATGTACAATCACTATAATGAAAATAATATACGAGATACTGTTTCCTTTAATAATTTGAAGCAACAAATCTTTAAAAAAGTAGTTGTAATTGAGTAAGCTCCATTCTAACCCAAACATTAAAACCAAACTCAAGCTGACTGTAAAGATTCAGCTTGTTTTATTATAAAAAAGAGTACTGTTGCACTAAAATGGTTTCGACTTTACAAAGGTAAAATACCTCAAAGCACCCCAAACAAACAACACTACTACAAGTAATTATGTTTCGAGTTGGTTGTAACTTTGAATTTTTGCTTAATTTACTTTTCAAACCAAGTTCTTTCATATATTTAGCCACCGTAACTTAACCCAAGGAATTTAGTTCAGACGTAATTCTAGGGCTTCCATAGCGTTGTTTTGAAGAAAAATAAATTGAAGTTATTTGTCCTTTTATTTGTTCCTTCAAAAGCAATCTTTTGCTACTCGGTCTGTTTTTCCATTTGTAATAACCACTGTAACTTAGTTTTAAAACTTGGCACATCTTTTCAATCGGGAAATAGATTCATTCTTTTTTATGAATTTATATTTCATCGATCGCTCTTGGAGAAAATGCTGATTGCCTTTTTTAATATATCGCGTTCTAACTCGGCATCTTTGAGTTTTTTTTCCAATTCGTGAATACGTTCTTGTTTGGGAGTAAGTTTTAAATTTCCGTTGCCAGGAAAACTAGCCATATCAAATTGCTGATATTCTTTTCGCCATTTATAAAGCAAAGAAACTTTTATACCAAGCTCTCGCGCTAGCTTTGATAAATTAATCCTATCATGACTTAATTCTACTGCTCTTATTTTAAAAGCGGCATCATAGATTTTTCGTCCTTGTTTCATGAATCAAATTTAAGATTTTAGTCTTAACTTCAACTGAACGCTAAGTTAGTATATCCATAATTTTTGTTAATTAATCATTTACCACTATTTTTTTCATTTTATTGGATTTTTTTTTAAGAATACAAGCGCAACTTCTTTATCATAAGGTTCATATCCTTTAAATTATTTCCCCCCTTACATTAGCAACTCCTACTCAACCTACTCTGTCTGTACGTCATAAATAATGCTCTCATTAACTTTCTCTTTGATACATACATAATAATTAATAATATTATTTATTTTACAAATTTTAATTTAAAACAAAATAATTAAACATAAAAAATATTCTGATTATCCGTTTATGCACCTGTTATATTCGCAATTACTAGTCTGTCAAAGAGTT
>CANRKI010000132.1 GCA_947631175.1 uncultured Flavobacterium sp. | reverse complement strand
ATTATGATGTGAATTATAGTAAACTGAAAAAAGTGTGTAGTGATAAAATATCAATTGTTTATGCTGGAATAATTGAAAAGGAAGGTTCTGATGTTTTTTTAGCAATTGACGCTATGAAATACCTGCCGTCAAATTATTATTTAAAAATTGTGGGGTATGGTTTAGATAAAAATATTGATTATCTAAAAAAATATATAAAACATTATAACAATGTTGTCTATGATGGTTTATTAAAAGGAACTGAATATACGAATTATCTACGAAATTGTGATATTGGTATATCTCCAAGACTTTTAGAAGATAAGTATTCAGATTTTACATTTCCTTCTAAAGTATTAGTCTACTTATCTAATGGTTTAATTACAGTAAGCACAAGTATTAAAGCAATAAAGGAATCTAAAGTTTCAGATTCAATTTATTTTATTAATGAATTAACACCTACAAGTGTAGCTGAGAGTATATTAAAAATTGATTTTGAAAATTTAAAAAATTTAAATATTGTCTCAGAATTAGATCAGAATTTCAAAATAGAAATAAAAAAACTAATTAATGATTTTAATTGATAGTTTATATATAAATAATGGTGGAGGTAAGATACTTCTTGATTATTTGGTAAAGGAAATCGAAAAAAAGAACATTAATGTTTTTTATGTTTTTGATGAGAGAGTAAAAAACGATTATAAGCAAATTCCATTAGAACGTAAGGTTTATTTAAAGGCAACTATTTGCAATAGAAAAAAATTTTATAAAAAAAATAAGGGGAAATTTATCAAGGTATTATGCTTTGCTAACTTACCCTCATTAATTAACCTAGATTGTGTCTCTTATACTTACTTTCATCAACCTATGTATTTAAATATACCTAAAGAATTTAATTATATTGAACGTTTAAAATTTAGGATAAAACAACAGTTCTTATATTTTTATAAAAAAAACACTTCATATTGGTTGGTTCAAAATAGTCTTATTCAACAGAATCTTTGTAAAAAGTATAATATACATAAAGATAAAGTTTTAATCACTCCATTTTACCCAAATGAAGACTTGATTAAAGATTCAGAAATTAGAGAAAACAATGTTTTTATTTATGTTAGTAATGCAACAGCTCATAAGAATCATTTGCGGTTGTTTGAAGCATTTAAACTATTTTACAATAAATATAAAACCGGAAAACTAATTGTAACTGTAAGTGATCAATTTCCTTTAGTTTTAGACCATATTAATGGTCTGATTTACGACGGCTATCCAATTGAAAATATTGGTTTTGTTGATAGAGAAGAATTAATTACTAATTATCATAAGTCAGAATATTTGATATTTCCATCGTTAGAAGAAAGCTTTGGATTGGGTATTGTTGAAGCTATAGAATGTGGCTGTAAAGTAATTGGGGCGGATTTACCTTACATGTTTCAAGTATGCGAACCTTCACTTAGTTTTAATCCATTTGATATTGATGATATAGAGAATGCTTTTGTAAAAGCATTTAAAAAAGAGGAAGTACAAACCAGACAAAAATTGTTTAATGAAATTAATTCGTTAATTTCTTTGTTAATACAATAATTTATGAAAAAAATACAAAATAAAACACTTTTAATTACCGGAGGGACTGGTTCTTTTGGTACAGCGGTATTACACCGTTTTTTAGAAACCGATCATTTTTCTGAAATACGTATATTTTCTCGTGATGAGAAAAAACAAGATGATATGCGTAATCTTTATAAGAATGATAAAATAAAATACTACATCGGTGATGTTCGTGATTACAGTTCAGTAGAGCCTGCAACACGTGGGGTAGATTATATTTTCCATGCTGCAGCTTTAAAGCAAGTACCTTCGTGTGAATTTTTCCCTATGCAAGCGGTTAAAACAAATGTGGAAGGAACGCAGAATGTAATACGAGTTGCGGCCGCTAACGGAGTGAAAAAAGTGATTTGTTTATCTACAGACAAAGCAGCATATCCAATCAATGCGATGGGGATTTCGAAAGCGATGATGGAAAAAGTAGCTGTTGCAGAAGCTCGTAATTTAAAAGATACTGTAGTTTGTTTAACGAGATATGGAAACGTAATGGCATCAAGAGGTTCTGTTATTCCTTTATTTTTAAATCAAATTCAAAAAGGAGAACCTATTACGGTTACAGATCCTAATATGTCTCGTTTCTTCATGTCTTTAGAAGATGCAGTAGATTTAGTATTATTTGCCTTTGAACATGCAAATCCAGGAGATTTATTTGTGAATAAAGCGCCTGCGGGTACTATTGGTGATTTAGCTCAGGCATTAATAGAATTAACTGGAAAAGAAGTTCCTGTTAAAGTGATTGGTACACGTCATGGAGAGAAATTGTATGAAACGCTTTGTACACGCGAAGAAATGATGAAAGCGGAAGATATGGGAGATTTTTACCGTATACCTGCTGATAATCGTGACTTAAATTATGCGAAATATTTCTCAGAAGGGGAAGAAGATGTTTCAAAAATTGAAGATTATCATTCGCATAATACGGAACAGCAAGGTGTAGAAGGTCTGAAACAATTGATTTCTACTTTGCCATTGATTCGTAAAGAAGTATTTGGAGAAGATATTCAACAATACGCACAGTAAGTTCTTGAAGTAAAAAGGTAAAAGGTAAAAGTCAAAAGAATCTGATGCTCTTAGAAGGAAGAAAACATCTAGACGAAAGAGGTGTCATCACTTTCAATAATGATTTTGATGCATCGCAAATCAAAAGAATTTATACTATAGAAAATCATTCAATAGAGTTTATTCGAGGTTGGCAAGGGCATGCTATTGAACAACGATGGTTTGCTGCTATGAGAGGAAGTTTTGAGATTTCAGTAATTAAAGTTGATGATTTTGACAAACCTTCTAAAGATTTACTAATTGAAAAGTATATATTAAAGGATAACAAGTTAACGTATTTGCACATTCCTGCAGGTTATATCACTGCTATAAAAGCATTAGAATTGTTTAGTAAACTATTGGTATTAGCAGATTATGGTATGGGAGAAATTAGTGATGAATATCGATTTGAATTAGATTATTTTAAATAAAAAACAGTTAGTATTCAAAACTCCAGCGAAGGATGTTCGCTGAAAGCTGATTGCTGACGACTGAAAGCTATAAAGAATGAAAAAAATTGGAATAACAGGTCAAAATGGCTTTGTAGGTACTCATTTATATAACACTTTAGGATTATTTCCAGAAGAATTTGAACGAATCAATTCTCAAAAAGATTTTTTTGAAGACGAAAGTAAATTAGATGAATTTGTTTCACAATGTGATGTTATTGTTCATTTAGCAGCAATGAATCGTCATGAAAGTGAACAAGTAATTTACGATACTAACGTGGCATTAGCTAAACAGTTAGTTGATTCATTAAAAAGGACAAATTCAAAAGCGCATATTTTAATTTCTTCTTCTACACAAGAAGAACGTGATAATTTATATGGTAAATCAAAACGCGAAGGACGTGAAGCAATTGTCAATTGGGCAAACGAAAATAGTGGTAAGGTTACAGGATTAATTATTTCTAATGTTTTTGGAGCTTTTGGTAAGCCATTTTATAACTCGTTTATAGCAACTTTTTGTCACCAATTAACGCATGGAGAAATACCAACAATTGCAAATGATGGCGAGGTAAAGTTAATTTATGTGCAAGAATTGGTTGAAATTATTATTGGAGAAATTCGTACAGAAAAATCAAATCCTGAATTAATAGTTGAACCTACAGCTACTAAAAAAGTATCGGAAGTTTTAGCTTTATTAAATGATTATAAAACGAAGTATTTTGATGGAGGTGAAATACCTGAGTTAAATAATAAATTCGAACATAATTTATTTAATACATTTAGAACCTACATTGATCATAAAAACTATTTCCCAGTTAAATTTACCCAACACACAGATCCTCGTGGAGCTTTTGTAGAAGTAATTCGTTTGGGAATTGGGGGACAATGTTCTTTTTCAACTACAGTTCCAGATATTACAAGAGGGAATCATTACCACACACGCAAAATTGAACGTTTTGCAGTAATCAAAGGAGAAGCACTAATTCAGCTAAGAAAAATCGGTACAAATGAGGTCTTAGATTTCTATTTAGACGGTAGTGAACCGGCTTATGTAGACATGCCCATTTGGTATACACATAATATTAAAAATATTGGTGAAGAAGATTTATATACCATTTTTTGGATAGACGAACCATTTAATCCAGAAGATGCAGATACATATTTTGAGACAGTGTAAGTAAAAAAGGTAGAGGGTAAAAGTAAAAAGCTCAATTTTTATAATAAGAATGATTGTATGAAAGAAAATGATTTATTAAAAAGAACATTCTTTTTTGGTGTTACAGTTATTAAATATCTTAGGACTTTGCCTGAAACCTCTGATTTAAAAGTTATAAAATATCAATTGATTAAAGCAGCAACATCAATAGGAGCTAATTATGAAGAGGCTCAAGCGGGATCTTCAAAAGCGGATTTTACAAACAAAGTAAATATAGCTTTAAAAGAAGCTCGAGAAACTAATTATTGGCTACGTATGCTAGCGGAGTTAGAAGGAGAGTCAACAGTGCTTATACCAATTATTAAAGAATCAAATGAAATAAAAAATATATTAGGAGCAATTGTGAAAAATGCGAGGGAAAATTAACTTGATACAGCGTAATTTTTTCCTTTTTCCTTTTTCCTTTTTCCTTTAAACTTAATAATTATGCAAAAACTAAAAGTAATGACGGTTGTGGGAACACGACCTGAAATCATAAGATTATCAAGAGTATTAATGGCTTTAGACAATTCTGAAGCAATTGATCACATTATAGTTCATACAGGACAAAATTACGATTACGAATTAAATCAAATTTTCTTTGAAGATTTAGGGTTACGCAAACCAGATTATTTCTTAGAAGCTGCAGGAAAAACAGCAACAGAAACAATTGGTAATATTTTGATTAAAGTAGATCCTTTATTAGAAGAATTAAAACCAGATGCTTTCTTAGTATTAGGAGATACAAACTCGTGTTTATGTGCAATTCCTGCGAAGAAACGTCATATCCCAATTTTCCATATGGAAGCTGGTAATAGATGTTTTGATCAACGTGTTCCTGAAGAAACGAATCGTAAAATTGTAGATCATACAGCTGATATCAATTTAACGTATTCTGATATTGCTCGTGAGTATCTATTAAGAGAAGGTTTGCCTGCTGATCGCATCATTAAAACAGGTTCACCAATGTTTGAGGTTCTAACACATTATTTACCTCAGATTGAAGCATCGAAGGTGCTAAATAAATTAGGATTAGAAGAAGGGAAGTTCTTTGTGGTTTCAGCGCATCGTGAAGAAAATATAAATTCAGAGAAAAATTTCCGAGGATTAATGACTTCATTAAACGCCGTTGCAGATAAATACCATTACCCAATCATTGTTTCAACGCATCCACGTACACAAAATATGATTGATAAAATGCAAATTGAAATGCGTCCTGAAGTTCAATTTTTAAAACCATTAGGATTCCATGATTACAATGCATTACAAAAACGTGCCTATGCAGTTTTATCAGATTCTGGAACCATTTCAGAAGAGTCATCAATTTTAAATTTCAGAGCATTAAACATTCGTCAGGCGCACGAGCGTCCAGAAGCAATGGAAGAAGCGTCTGTAATGATGGTTGGATTATCACCAGAGCGTATTTTACAAGGTTTAGTACAATTACAAACACAAGTAGTAGGCGAAAGAAACGCTCTAATCTCTAATTCCCAATCTCTAGTCTCTAATCACCAGTCTCCAAACTTCCGTCCAGTAGCAGATTACTCGATGCCGAATGTTTCGGAAAAAGTGGTAAGAATCATTATTTCGTATACAGATTATATCAAAAGAACCGTTTGGTCTGAGGAAATATAAGTTATGAACATACTTTTCTTAACATTAGTAAGTATTAATGCAATTGAAGATCGTGGTATCTATCAAGATTTATTGCGTAAATTTCGAGACGAAGGACATAACGTTACAATTGTAACGCCAGTAGAGCGTAGAATAAAAACAAAGACTAATCTAAAACAAACAAAAGGTGTAAATATTTTACAAGTAAGAACCTTTAATATTACAAAAACCAATGTGATAGAAAAAGGAATAGGTACATTAGCTATCGAATACCAGTATCTTTCAGCTATAAAAAACAAATTAAGCAATATAAAGTTTGATTTAATTTTATATTCAACCCCTCCAATTACATTTGTTAAAGTAATTGAGTATATAAAAAAACGAGATAAGGCTTACAGCTATTTGTTGTTGAAAGATATTTTTCCTCAAAATGCGGTTGATATGAAAATGTTCAAACCTAATGGTTTTTTACATCAATATTTTACTAAAAAAGAAAAAAAATTGTATCAAGTTTCGGATACCATTGGTTGTATGTCACCTGCAAATGTGAATTTTGTGTTAAGTCACAATCCTGAAATTAATCCAAATAAAGTAGAGGTAAACCCAAACAGTATTGAACCTATATTTATTGAATATACTGAAACAGAAAAAAAAGAAATACGTTTAAAATACCAATTGCCTTCTGATAAAAAAATATTGGTTTATGGCGGGAATTTAGGAAAACCTCAAGGATTAGATTTTTTATTAAAAACAATTGAAAGTTGTAAAAACCAACAAGCGTTTTTTTTAATAGTAGGGGACGGTACAGAATATTTACGAATGAAAGAATGGTTTACTAAAAACAGACCAAATAATGCAAAGCTTATTCAACGCTTACCTAAAGAAGATTATGATAAACTTTTAGCTTCGTGTGATATTGGATTAATATGCTTACATAAAGATTTTTTAATACCAAATTTTCCATCAAGATTATTATCTTATTTAGAAATGAAAAAGCCAATGATTGTAGCAACTGACCCCAATACAGATATTGGTCAAATAGTAGAAAAGAACCAATGTGGATTTAAAGTAACTGCGGATAATATGGAAGAAATGTTAAAAAAAATAGATCAAATGCTTCATTCTGATTTAGAAGTAATGCAAAATAATTGTACAAATTTATTAATGACTAATTATACCGTTGAGGTCTCATATACATCAATTATAAACCAAGTCTCTAGTCTCTAACCCCTAGTCTCTAGTCCCAAACCACCTAGTCCCTAAACCATGTATAAACACTTCTTTAAAAGAATACTCGATTTTTTAGCTGCTTTAGTAGGCTTAATTTTGTTAAGTCCTATTTTTATTTTCGTCACGATAGGTTTGTTTTTTGCCAATCAAGGCAAACCCTTTTTCTTTCAGCGTAGGCCAGGAAAGAACGAACGAATTTTCAGTA
>CANRKI010000131.1 GCA_947631175.1 uncultured Flavobacterium sp. | reverse complement strand
CGGAAATTTACGCGAGGCCAAATGTGGAGCAAAACGTGCTGATGTAATTGTTGTTACGAAATGTCCTTCTGAAATTTTAGAAACCGAAAAAAAAATAATTTTAGATAAAATTAAAAAATACGCACCTAATGCGCCTGTTTATTTCTCGAAAATAAGTTATGATACAAGTATTTATTCGGCAAATACGAAAGAAAGTATTTCAGAATTAGGTAACGATTTTATACTGCTTGCTGGTATTGCAAAACCACTTCCGTTTTTCAATCATTTAAAAAAGGACGGGATCGAGAGTATTACTTTTGCGGATCATCATAATTTTACCCCAACAGATATTGCATATATTTTACAAAAAGCAGATGGAAAAAAAATAATAACTACCGAAAAAGATTATACCAGATTGCTAGGTAAAATTCCAGGTGACCAACTTTATTATCTGCCAATTCAGGCTGAATTTTTGTATGATGCGCATTTAAAATTTAATCACTCGATTAAGCAATATGTTGGTTTTTAATGTTTTTTTGTAGTGTAATAGCAATTGTTTCGTAAAATTTTTCGGGCTGAAATGGTTTTGTAATTACCTCATCCATACCAAAACCTAATAAAATTTCACGATTTTCGTTAAGCGAAATGGCAGTCAAAGCAATGATAGGTATTTTATTATCAAACTTCCTTATCTCTTGTGCGGCAACCGTTCCGTTAATTCCTGGTAAATGAATATCCATTAAAATTAAATCAAAATGCTGATCTTTTACAATTCGAATGGATTCTTCTCCATTTTCAATTGTTTCAAAAGTCATCTTCTTTTTAGAAAGCATTTTTTCGGTAATCATTTGATTGATTTTATTATCCTCAACAATAAGTACGTGTTTATTTTCTAGAACCGCATCATCATAATCGACAATTACAGGAGTAATTTCAGCTTTATCGCTAATTTTTTGTTCAATTTCAAAAAAGAATTTAGCCCCTACTCCTATGCTACTTTCTAAATTAATTTGACCGCCCAATAATTTCACCAAACTTTTCACAATAGCCAAACCTAAACCAGTTCCTCCATATTTACGATTAATCTCGACCGAACCTTGTGTAAAATTTTCAAAAATCAACTTTTGCTTTTCTTGTGAAATTCCAATTCCAGAGTCACGAACTTCCATATAAATACTAACAGAATTTGTAAGTGGATTTGATTTTTTAAGAACCAAACTTACCCAAATATTACCTTTTTTGGCAAATTTCATCGAATTTCCAATTAAGTTCATAAAAATCTGAGAAAGCTTAGTTGGATCTCCTATTAATAAAGGTGGTAATTTTGTATCAATATCTAAAAGACAAGTCACCTCATTTTTTTTTGAAAGTTCAGAAAAAGATTCTATGATATTCTCTAGAAGTTCGCGAATATCATAACTAATTTCTTCCACTTCAATATTACCTGATTCTACCCTATTGATTTCAAGAATGTCGTTTATAAAGCGAAGTAAATAATCGCCTGAAAACTCTAAAGATTTTAAATATTGCAATTGATTTTCTCTTGGATTATCTTCAATTAAAATATGAGTAATTCCGTTAATTGCATTTAGCGGCGTTCTTAATTCATGAGAAACCGTTGATAAAAACTCGGTTCGAGCTTTTGAAGCTTTTTCGGCTTTATTTTTTTCAATCTCGAGTTCGTTGTTTTTAATTTGAAGTAAATTATTCGCACGCATTCTGTCTTTATTATTTCTGTATAAAGAGAGCGATAATAAAGATAAAATTGCGATTAAAGCAATACTCATAATACTAATAAGCTTAGTAAACTGAATGGTTTTATCATTTTGAGCTAAAGTAATTAACTTACTGTTTTCTGATGTTTTTTGGGAAGTTGCAGTAAAAGGCAGCACCGCTTTTTTATCGTCGGTTTTACTAGCGACAATATATTTTTTTAAATAGAAATTAGCTAAATAAGGGGATTCATTTTTCACCAACAAATCAGCCAACGAATAATATAAAGTGATTTTGGTATCTTGTTCTAAATCGGGGTACTTTTTTTCGATTTGTTTTAAGGAGTTTATCGCCCATCTGATACTATCTTTAGAAACTAAATTGGCTAAATTTACGTATGCTTCAATTGAATTTTTATTGATTTGATTCTGACTGATAATTTTATTATAAATTTTCTTAGCATCGTCAATTCGTTTTGTTCTTTGATATAAATCTGCTTTTCTTAAAAAGATTGCTTCTAGATTTGAATTTTCGGTATCAGCAGTAGATTGTTCTAAAAAAATTTGTTCTGATAAATCAAAATGGTATTCTGCTTTTGTAAAATCGGCGTTTTCAATATACAAATTCCCAAGTTTAAAATGTGCTAAACCCTCAATTTGTTTATCATATTTGTTAGCTATAGCGATACTTCTTTCTAAATGATAAATCGCTTTACTAAGATCCTTTTGATTAAAAAATATAGAACCTAAAATGTAATTTGCCTCGGCTATTTCTGTGTATTTAGAGTTTCTAGTTGCGTAATTTTTTGCCTTTTCTGCATATTCAATAGCTTTTTTATAATCAAATTCTTCATTAAATTTTTGAACTCTTATTAAATAATACGAAACACTATCAGATTTAACTAATGCACGAGACTGCGTTTGTGCATAAATATTTGAATTTATAACAAAGTAAAATATACATAATAGGTAATTCAAATATTTCATTATCACTCAGAATTAAAAAACTTGTAAGTTGAACAACTTGTATAAAGTTATTAAAATAATTTTAAAATTTCACAAAAAAAGCGGATTTAATCTAAGTTAAATCCGCTTTAATTTATTTATTTTTTAATTGTATGTAGTTTTTCTATCAAATCAATTAATCGAGATGAATAACCAATTTCATTATCGTACCAGCCAACAACTTTAACCATTTTATCTAAACAAGAGGTCAATTGCGCATCAAATAAACACGAGTTTGTATTGCCTTGTATGTCGACAGAAACAATAGGATCTGTTGTATAATCTAATATTCCTTTTAATTCGTTCTCTGCGGCTTTTTTAAATGCATGATTAATTTCGGCCTCGGTTACTTGTTTTGTAACATAACAGGTTATGTCTGTCAAGGATCCATCTGGCACCGGAACTCGGATACCGCCACCACCAATTTTTCCTTTATATTCCGGAAAAATTTTGGTTAAGGCTTTTGCTGCTCCTGTTGTTGTTGGAATGATTGATTGTGCTGCTGATCGGGCCCTACGTAAATCTTTATGGGGTTGATCGTGTAAACTTTGATCTGTGGTGTATGAGTGAACCGTCGTTACAAAGGCTTGCTCAATTCCGCAAAGTTCTTTAATTATTTTAATCATTGGTGCAGCATTATTTGTTGTACAACTTGCGTTGGATACAATTAATTCTGTGCCATCTAAAATAGCTTCGTTTACTCCTAAGACAACCGTTTTTACTATGTCATCATCTGGCGGAGCCGATAAAATAACTCGTTTTGCTCCAGATTCAATATGTTGATGTGCTAATTCGTAGGTTTTAAACTTACCTGTACTTTCAATTACAAAATCAATATCTAAGGTTTTCCAATCTAATTTAGATATTTCTTTTTCATGAAAAAATTTAACATGATTTTCATCAATTAAAATTCCGGTTTCATCAAATGTTATTTTATTAGGTAAAACACCATGAATACTATCGTACTTTAATAAATGAGCCATGGTTCTGTTATCGGCAATGTCGTTAATTGCGACAACTTGAATGGTTGGGTGGTTGAGTAAAAGTCGAAATAAATTACGGCCTATACGTCCAAATCCATTAATTGCAATTTTAATGTTTTGCATTTTTTACTCAAAAAAATTAATTATAAAATATGTTTTTGTGCATGATACGACGAGCGTACTAAAGCGCCACTCTCTACGTGACGGAAACCTAAGGCTTTACCTATTTCTTCGTATTTTGCAAATTGTTCTGGTGTAATAAACTCTTTTACCGGCAAGTGCTTTTTACTTGGTTGTAAGTATTGTCCAATAGTAACTACATCAACCTTGGCATCGCGCAAATCGTGAAGTGTTTGTATTACTTCTTCCTCCGTTTCGCCAAGTCCAAGCATAATTCCCGATTTTGTTCTACGGATTCCGTTTTCTTTTAAATATTTTAAAACTTCTAGACTTCGATCGTATTTTGCTTGAATTCTCACCTCGCGAGTTAAACGACGAACGGTTTCCATATTATGTGAAACTACCTCTGGGTTTGCCTCAATAATACGATCAATATTACGTTCAATTCCTTGAAAATCTGGAATCAAAGTTTCCATTGTTGTTTCTGGATTCATACGACGAACAGCTTGTACCGTTTCGTACCAAATGATAGATCCACCATCTTTTAAATCATCACGATCTACAGAGGTTAAAACCGCGTGTTTAATATTCATAATTTTAATAGAACGTGCTACTTTTTCAGGCTCATCCCAATCTACCGTTTCTGGCCTACCGGTTTTTACCCCACAAAATCCACAAGAACGCGTACACACGTTACCTAAAATCATAAAAGTTGCGGTTCCATCTCCCCAACACTCACCCATGTTAGGACAAGATCCAGAAGTACAAATGGTATTTAATTTATATTTATCAACTAATCCTCTAAGTTCGGTATACTTTTTACCCGTTGGTAATTTTACGCGTAACCATTTTGGTTTATTAGTTGCAGGCTTATTTGTATCTAAAACAGTTTCCATAGCTTTGTTTTTTGCAGATACAAATATAAGCAATGTATTTATGGATAATGCAATTTTTAAGGTTCTTTTCTGCATCTATTATGACAATAAAAAGGTAAAAAAACTGTAATATTGTATTTCGAATATAAATACGAATAAAAAATTTAATTTATGGAAATTCAAAAAAGCCCTGTAGATCGATGGATAACAGAACCTGTGAATAGGTTTATCAGTAAATCTACAACAGGAGGTATTGTGTTATTCATAGCAGCGGTAATTGCTATATTTTTTGCTAATTCGCCTTGGGCAGACTGGTACCATCATATTTGGGAAAATAAAATTGGTATTGGTTTTAATGATGAATATAAACTAAACTACTCGCTTCATCACTGGATTAATGATGGTTTAATGGCGATTTTCTTTTTTGTTGTTGGTTTAGAATTAAAAAGAGAGTTAACAAACGGAGAATTATCTTCACCTAAAAAAGCCATGTTACCTATTATTGCTGCAATTGGTGGTATGGTTGTGCCTGCTTTATTTTATACCATTTTTAATGGTGGAACAGATGCTGCACATGGTTGGGGAATTCCAATGGCTACAGATATTGCTTTCGCACTTGGTGTTTTATATATTTTAGGAGATAAAGTTCCTACATCATTAAAAGTATTTTTAACTGCTTTAGCTATCGCTGATGATTTAGGTGCGGTTGTAGTTATTGCTTTGTTTTACACTTCAGAAATATCAATGTTAAATCTAGGTTTAGGATTTGGCTTTTTTGCCTTTTTATTAATAGCAAATAAACTTGGGGTTAAAAACGTATTATTTTATGCCATTTTTGGTATTGGTGGTATTTGGTTAGCATTTTTAATGTCGGGAGTTCACGCAACTATTGCCGCAGTTTTAGCTGCATTCGCAATTCCATCAACTGCGAAAGTAAACGAAAGTTATTTTACAACTAAAATGGATGAGCTTAGAAATAAGTTTTTTGCTGAAGATCCTAACGATGATAAAAAAGAATTATCTGACACACAAATTCACACCTTAGAAGAAATGCGTGACTTAGCTAAAGATGCTGTTCCGCCGTCGCAACGCTTAGAACATGGTTTACATAACTTTGTTAGTTTTATTGTAATGCCAATTTTTGCTTTAGCCAATGCCGCTATTCATATTTCATTTGAGAGTGGTGTTTCTAACGTAACATTAGGTGTCGCTATTGGCTTATTAGTTGGTAAAGTACTGGGAGTTTCTGGTATTACATTTTTATTGATTAAACTAAAAATCGCCGAGAAACCAAATGGCATGACGTATGCTAATTTATTTGGAATTGGATTTTTAGCTGCTATTGGTTTTACAATGTCATTATTTGTTACAGAGTTAGCCTTTGATATTAATTTACATCCAGAATTTCCAGGACAAGCAAAATTAGGTATTTTAATCGCTTCGCTTTTAGGTGGTGTTATTGGATATGCTGTTTTAGCTATGTCAGGTAAAAAGAAACAATAATTTTAAATAAACAATAAACAAAACGAGCCGCTTAAAGCGGCTCGTTTTGTTTATTGTTTATTGGCTTCTATAATATCTGCTAGTAATTTTTTAGCGCGTAATAATCGAACTTTAATGGTTGATAAAGGTTCTTGCAATTGATCCGAAATCTCTTGATACGAAAGTTCCTGAAAATAACGAAGCTGAATCACCTCCTGATAATCGGGTTTTAATTGTTTAATCCAATCCAACAATTGTTTTAAGTTTTGTTGCTGTATCAGTTCATCTTCAATAGTTGGTGATGTATCAGCAATTTTATATGTAGTTTGCGTTTCTTCATCATCCAATTCAATAAAAATATTCGACTTTTTTTTGCGTAACAAATCAATATGAACATTTTTGGCTATCGAGATTAACCACGTATTAAAAGCGAACTCATCGTTATAAAGTTTGATCTTGTCAAACGCCTTCGAGAAAGTTTCAATGGTAATATCCTCACTAATTGTTTCGTTTTGTGTGCGTTTAAACATAAAAAGAAACACCTCGTTCCAATACGTATCCAATAAAAAAGTATAAGCCAATTGGTCTCCCTGCTTGGCTTTTTCTATATTTATTTTTATGTTTTTATTTTTTATTTCCAATGTACAGGTTTAGAAAAAAGGTTAGTAACAAATACAGCAAAATGAGTAAAAATCAAACCAATTTCAAAAATAGGATACAACAAAATCACATCCTTTTCGTGTAATTTTCCGGCACCAAAACCAAGACTAAGCCAAGTAAACAAATATCTAAAAGCTATTAATCCAGTTACAATCATCCAATTGAACTGAAATGAAAGTAGAATAATAGCCAAAATAAAAAACAAAACATTAAAAATATAAAACATTCCTAATTGCAGTTTATCAAAACTTTTATAATGTTTTGCAGTTGATACGTGACGTCTTTTTTGTCTGAACCAATCTTTATATGATTTTTTAGGCTCAGAAACGGTGAAACTTTCTGGTGTATAACAAACCACTGTATTGCGTTTTGTTGCGGCTTGATTAACAAACAAATCATCGTCGCCAGAGCGAACCGACATGTGCTCTATAAAACCATTAACTCTAAAAAACTCATCTTTAGTATACGCTAAATTTCGACCAACGCCCATGTATGCATGTCCAACTTTAGCCCAAGCAAAGTATTGTATAGCTGTAAGCATGGTTTCAAAGCGAATTAATTTAT
>CANRKI010000130.1 GCA_947631175.1 uncultured Flavobacterium sp. | reverse complement strand
ATCGTAGCGCGCTTTTTTGTCAGCATCGCTTAAAATTTCGTAAGCTTCAGCAGCTTCTTTAAATTTTTCTTCTGCCTCTTTGTCACCTGGGTTTTTATCAGGATGGTATTGCACGGCTTTTTTTCTGTAGGCTTTTTTAATTTCAGCCTCAGTAGCTCCTTTGCTAATACCTAATATTTCGTAATAATCTTTTTTCATGTTAGTATACCTTATAAAATTATTGTCCTACTACTACTTTAGGAAAGCGAATAATTTTATCACCTAATTTATATCCTTTTTCAACTACATCAACTACTTTCCCTTTAAGCTCATCACCTGCAGGTATTTGAGTGATAGCTTCTGCTAAATCAGCATCAAAGGTATCTCCCTTTTTAATTTCAACCTCTTCTAATCCTTTTGATTTAAGAGTTGATTTAAGTTTATCGAAAATTAGTTCGACTCCTTTAACTAAATTTTCATCCTCAGATTTTAAGATTTGCGTCATAGCACGATCAAAATCATCAATAACTGGTAACATTGCTTGTAAAACTTCTTGGTTTGCAGTTTTAAATAACTCAACACGTTCTTTAGACGTACGTTTTTTATAATTCTCGAACTCAGCAAATAAGCGTAAAAATCTATCTTTCTCGGTTGCTAAATCTTGTTCTAGCTTTTCTTCGTTAGAAAGTTCGCTGTTTGCGTTTTCCGTTTGATTTATATTGTTTTCTAAATTGTTTTCTAACTCGTTTTGCATGTTATCTATAGGCTCTTGACTCATATCAAAAAGTATTTATATCGTTTTTAATTGGTTTGGTATGTATCAAAATATTTGCCAAAGGGATTTTAAATGTCAGAATGTCAGCTAATCTTTTTAAATAAAAATTGTATATTTACGTTTATATACAGAAAAATTAATCTAGGTTAACTTGTTATCTTAAATGAAATATTAATTTTGGAATGTAAAACAAAGAATATTTAATAAATCTAAATATATAATCATGAAAAAAGTAGTTTTAAGTGTGTTTGCTTTAGCAACATTAACATTAGTATCTTGTAAAAATGAAGCCCCTAAAGCTGAAGAACCAGTAAACGTAGAAGCAACAGCAGCTGACGCTGTAGTTTATAATGCAGATTCAACTTCTGTAATTAACTGGGTTGGTTCTAAAGTAGGTGGTGAACACAAAGGGACTTTAAACTTAAAATCTGGAGAAGTAGCAGTTAAAGACGGTGCTGTACAAAACGGTACTTTTGTTTTAGATTTAAACTCTATAACTGTAACAGATTTAGATGGAGATATGAAAGCGAATTTAGAGGCTCATTTAAAAGGTACAAACCAAGATGACTCTGCTGACCATTTCTTCAACACGGCTCAATTCCCAGAAGGAAAATTTGAGATTGCAACAGTTGAAACTGTAGACGGACAAGCAAAAGTAACTGGTAACTTAACATTAAAAGGTATTACTAAATCAGTTTCTTTCCCTGCTACAATTGCAGTTAATGATACAGAAGTTAAAATTGAAACATCTGAATTCACTATTAACAGAACTGATTTCAACATCAACTACGGTTCTAAAACTAAATTTACAGATTTAGCTGCTGATAAAGTAATTAATGACGAAATTAAATTACAGTTAGTTGTTGTAGCAAAAAAATAATTAATCAGCTTTACTAGCTTAATTTAGGTTAATAACGAAAATCGAGTGATATAATCACTCGATTTTTTTTATGATATCTATAAAAGAAGCTTCTAAATTTTCGTGTTTAAAAACAAAACCTGTTGCTTTTATCTTATCGTTTAAAACATATTGACTGTCTAATAACAAGGAGCTCATTTGCCCCAAACCAAGATTTAAAAAAATAGACGGAATATTAGGCAACCAAATTTTAGTATCACTCGCCTTTGCTAATGTATTTAGAAAAACATTTGCACTTACTGGATTTGATGCTACTGCGTTATAAACGCCTTCTAATTTATTTTGCAATACATATTGATATACACCAACTAAATCGTCAATATGTATCCATGAGTATATTTGTTTGCCATTACCAAAATTAGCTCCTACATAATTTTTAACCGTTTTATACATGATAGGAAAAGCACCTTGATGCGGATCAAGCACTAAACCGGTTCTAATTTTTGCCGTTTTAATATTTAAAACATCCAATTCGTTTACTGCCTGTTCCCACTTTTGTACAACTTCTGCCAAAAAACCGTGTCCAACCGAGGTTGAAAATTCGTTATATTGTTGTGATAAACTTGTAGGATAAATACTAATTCCGGATGCGGAAATAAAATGTTTTACTTGGTGATTAGGATTTTTTTGTAAGGTTTTGATTAGGAGCTTAATTCCGTTTACCCTACTATTCAAAATTTCTTTTTGATAACGTGGTGTCCAACGTTTTGATACTGTTGCACCAGCTAAGTGAATTATTGCATCCACATTTAAGATTGCTTCCTTATCGATTGTTTCTTTTTCAAGATTCCAGTAAAAAGCTTTAATTAAAGCGGTTTCTGGGATACTTTTTTTAGAATGTGTAAGATAATTAACTGCAATACCATTACTTGTCAATTTTTGCACAAGCTTTTTCCCTACTAAACCTGTTGCTCCTGTAATTAAAACCTTCATACTTTTTATTTTTTAACTTTTACAGTCCATTTAAAATTAAATTCGGATACAATATCTCCTTTTTGATCATAACCAATCGATTTTACCCAAAAAGTTTCGCCCGCTCCACTATAAACCGCTTTGGCAATACCTTCTTCAACTATAAAACCATCTTCACAAACAAAACGGATTTTGCCAGTAGCTTTTTTAAGAAAAGTTGCATTATTCTCTGCCACCAACATCGATACTTTTTTTCCTGACTTATCAATTTGATACATAACGAGTGCGCCGGTTGATAGTTCCGCTGCCATTGCTTGCACGGCAAAATACATAGATTTAAACGGATTTTGATTGAACCATTTATGTGTAACGGTAACTTCGGCCTTACTTGTGGTTATTGAATCTAGTCGAACCCCACTCCACCATGCCGATGGTAATTTGAAAAATAAAAATCGATTGATATTACTTACAGAAAATTTCATACTTGTTTGTTTAATATATGTTGCTAATAGCAATATACAACTTTTTTTTAATATGCACGCATACTATTTTTGTGTTAAAAAAAAGTTAAATAACAGTACTTTGTATTGCATAATACTATTTAAAAGATATATATTTGTATAAGAAATTACAATCCATGAGATAGTAGTATTCTAAATCATCAATCATCACATCAAAAAATGAACAGTTATTTAAAAAATTATCTTTATGAACATAGAGAACACTAAAGCGCAAATGCGTAAGGGAGTACTCGAGTATTGTATCTTATCGGTTTTAAAAGAAAAAGAAGCCTATACATCAGAAATACTAGACACCCTAAAAAACGCAAAATTATTAGTTGTTGAGGGTACCGTTTATCCTTTATTAACTAGGTTGAAAAACGATGGAATATTAACGTATAGATGGGAAGAGTCGACCTCGGGACCGCCACGTAAATATTATGGATTAACAGATGAAGGACATATTTTTTTATCTGAATTAAACAAAACTTGGCAAGAATTAGCCGGAGCAGTTACAATCATTACCAACAACAACTAGAAATTATGAATAAAACAGTTAGTATAAACATAGGAAGCTTATTTTTTCATATAGATGATAACGCTTATTACAAACTAAATACATATTTAGATGCTATAAAATCTTCGCTTTCGGAGGATTCGAGAGAAGAAGTTATGAATGATATTGAGGCTAGAATTGGAGAAATTTTATCATCTCGAATTCAGCCCGACAAACAAGTCATCAACACTTTAGACATTGATTATATTATTTCGATAATGGGTCAACCCGAAGATTATATAATTGAAGATGATGAACCAAAAAACAATTTCAATAACTACCAACAGTACAACAACACATTTTCTAAAAAATTATTTAGAGATGAAGACGAAGGTAAAATTGGAGGCGTTTGTGCTGGTTTAGGTCATTATTTTGGTATTGATGTAATTTGGATGCGAATTATTTTTATCCTAGCCTTATTAATCACTAACGGAATTGGCTTTATCATTTATATAGGTTTATGGATTATGGTTCCTAAGGCAATTAGCACTGCCGAAAAACTACAAATGAAAGGAGAAGCCATAAATATTTCGAATATTGAGAAAAAAGTTAAAGAAGGATATGATAAAGTAGCTAACGGAATTACGGAATTTAACAACTCGGATTTAAAAAAAAATATAACTAACAACTCAGGGAAAGCTGTAAATGCTGTAGAGAACTTTGCTAAAAAAACACTTAATGTTATTACCAAAATAATAGGAATTGTATTGTTTATTACCTCGTTACTTTCACTAGGGTCGCTATTAATTTTTTGCGGAATGCTAATTTTAAGTTCTGCATTTGTAATAAACGAATTTTCAATACCTAACATTCCGTTTGAGGGAATGAGCCTTATCGCATTTGGACTTTTAATTTTATTATCTGCAGGAATTCCCTTGTTATTTTTATTCTTTTTAAGTTTAAAAATACTAAGTCCTAGTTTAAATTTTTTAGGTAGATACACGATTTTAACTTTACTAGCTTTATGGGTTATTTCTTTATTTGGATGGGTATTTTTTGGATTAAACCAAGCCTTTAAAGAAGCCAATACCGGAACATTCAATACCAAAAAGGAACTGCTTTTAAATTCAAATGATACCTTAAAAGTTGTTATGAATAACAATTCTTTTTATTCGGTAGAAACAGATCCTTCATTTTCTTCAAAATTAGTTCAGAACGAAAATGGCGAAAAAATAATTTACTCGAATAGAGTTGAAGTTGTTTTTAGAGAAACAGAAGGAAAAAGTCATGTGGTGGTGGAGCAAAAATCAAAAGGGAAATCGATTGAAAATGCGGTATCAAACGCCAAAGATATTAATTACAATATCGATGTAAACAACAATACCATCACTTTAGACAATTACTTTACGAGCAATCCAAAAAGTAAAAACAAAAACCAACGTGTTAATATTTACGTCTATATCAATAAAAGTAATTATGTTGATTTAAATAAAATTTCAAGAAATTACACGGAAAATATTGGATATACACAAAACGACAATCCAATTTTTAAGCTAAATTCTTACAACACTTTAGAATGTATAAACTGTGAGGAATCGCAAAATAACACGCAAGCCTTACCAACAAATCTAACACAACCTACTAAGTTAGAGCGAGAGGTAGATTCAATATTAAATGCTGTTAACTAAACCAATAAAAAATTATGACACGTATTACGCTATATTTTGTAAAAACAATTATTGCAGCACTTATTGCACTTTTTGTTTCGAGCTGCACGATCAAAATCGATGGTTTTGATCCTGTTGAACCAATGGGTCAAGTTATTACTAAAAAGGTGAGTATCAACGAAACATTTGAAAACATTACCACATCAAACGGTTTAAATGTTATTTTAACACAAAGTAATACCAACGAAATACAAGTTGAAGCCCAAGAAAACTTACACGAATACATAAAAGTATATGTAAAAAACAATACACTTTATGTAGAAAAGGAAGAAATATTTGCTAATAACGCTACTAAAAATATATATGTATCCACACCAAAAATACAAACTATAAAAGCATCAAGTGGCAGTAGTGTAACAGGAAAAAACAGCATTAAATCTAAAAAATTAAATTTAGACACCTCAAGCGCTGCAACAATAACTATTGAAACTGTTGCCGAATATTTAACCTGCGAAGCATCAAGCGGATCAGAAATAAATATTCGCGGAAAAGTTATAAATTTTAATGCTGATAGCTCGAGCGGCGCTACAATTTATGCTACAGAACTAACGTGTAAAGATGTTGTAGCAGCGGCCAGCAGTGGATCAGTTATAAAAACAAATGCAATAAATAAATTAGATGCATCAGCAAGTAGTGGAGCAAATATATATTACACAAGCACTCCAAATATTATAAATAAAAACAATAGCTCAGGCGGAAGCATCACTACATATTAATAAAATAAAAGTTAAATTTAACACTAGTTCCCTAAACTAGTGTTTTTTTATATATTTGTATCAAACACTATTATTTTTAAGTTATGAGAAGATTGTACATATTATTGACAATAATTATACTATCTAATGTTTGCGCATTTGCCCAAAAAAAGGAAAAAATAAAGGGTTCTAAATTTGTTACTATTTCACAAGTTGATATTGAAAATTTTGATACGCTTGAAGTTTTAGACGATTTAGAAGTTTATTTGGTTTTGGGAGAAAAGAATCAAATTGAAATTGAGGCCGACGATAATTTACACGATATTTTAAACCGAAACCTGAGTGGAAACAAGTTAACCTTGAGCACAAACAAACAAGCTACAGGAGCAAAAAAATTTCAGGTAAGAGTAATTTATACACAAAGCCTAAAATTAATAGAGGTTAAAAATGATGCTCAAATTAATGCTTTACTGGACTTACAAGTTCCAAATGTAACGATAAAAAATTTCGATTACTCTAAATCGTTTTTAAATGTGAACAGTCCGACTTTTACATTGATTTTAGCAGATAAAAGTAAGGCCGAATTGAATTTAAAAACCGAAAACGCCTCGTTAGAATTAAACAGAAATGGAAATTTAAAAGCTTTAATCACAGCGAACTCACTAAAAATTGACATGTATGCTAAAGCTAGTGCAACTATTGAGGGTGATGTTGATAAAGGAAAAATTAGATTGGAAGGTGATGCTAATTTTACAGGAAAGAATTTAACTTTTAACAACTTAGAATTGGCAACCGAAAGTTTTTCGAAAGCTAGTGTGTTAACAACGGGAACTTTAAATATTTCTGCAATTGGAAAATCTGAAATTCAGATTTATGGTGCTCCAAGTTATAATATTAAAAAATTTGCTGATAAAGCGACACTTTATAAAAAATAAAAAAAGCTCGAATTTGTGAAAATTCGAGCTTTTTTTATGATTGTTACGTTGCGTTAGCGATGGAAGCGGTATCCTTTTATGTAACGCAGTGTAATAAAAGATTTAGCGAACGTAGCGCCTTATTTTGTACAAAACAAAGTGGCGTACAAAATTAAGGAACGCCATTAATTTTATTAATTTTGATTTACAAAGCGGCTAAGTAACGCTCTGCATCTAAAGCTGCGATACAACCAGAACCGGCGGCTGTAATGGCTTGGCGATAATCTTTATCCTGTACGTCGCCACATGCAAAAACGCCTGGAATATTGGTTTTTGATGTTTTAGCATCAGTAATTAAGTAACCAACCTCGTCCATCGCAAGCTGTCCAACAAACATATCTGTATTTGGTTTATATCCAATATATACAAATACTCCTTTAACATCTAAAAAACGATTATTATCAAGT
>CANRKI010000129.1 GCA_947631175.1 uncultured Flavobacterium sp. | reverse complement strand
GATCGGCTAAATAGTTTGCAATGGTATAAGGCGCAATAAAATAACCATCAACAGAAGCTTGAAGTAATGAATTCGCACCTAGACGATTGGCACCGTGATCTGCAAAATTAGCTTCTCCTAACGCAAATAACCCCGGAATTGTAGTCATTAATTCGTAATCAACCCAAAGACCTCCCATTGAAAAATGTGCAGCAGGTGAAATCATCATAGGTTCTTTGTAGGCATTGATACCAGTTATCTTTTCGTACATATTAAAAAGATTACCATACTTTTCTTTAATTTTAGGTTGACCTTGTTCTTTAATGGCTTTAGAAAAATCTAAATAAACTGCATTTTTCAAAGCTCCAACTCCATAACCAGCGTCAATACGTTCTTTAGCAGCACGTGAAGAAATGTCTCGTGGTGCTAAGTTTCCGAAGGCTGGATAACGTCGTTCTAAATAATAGTCACGTTCTTCTTCTGGGATATCATTTGCAATGCGTTGCTCATCTAAATTTTTAGGAACCCAAATACGTCCATCATTACGAAGTGATTCTGACATTAAAGTTAATTTAGATTGATAGTCACCAGATTGAGGCAATGAAGTAGGGTGAATTTGTGTCCAACTTGGAGAAGCGAAATAAGCACCTTTTTTGTAAGCACGCCAAATCGCAGAACCGTTACACCCCATTGCTAAAGTTGATAGATAATATATTTTTCCAAAACCACCTGTTGCTAGAACTACCGCATGTGCAGCATGACGTTCGATGGCACCTGTTTCTAGATTTCGAACAATAACACCACGAGCACGACCATCGATAACAACTAAATCAAGCATTTCATGACTCGCAAATAATTGTACCGTTTTTTTATCAACCTGACGCATTAAAGCCTGATAAGTACCTAATAATAATTGTTGTCCGGTTTGCCCACGTGCATAAAAGGTTCTACTCACTTGCACACCACCAAAGGATCTATTGTTTAAGTAACCACCGTATTCTCTACCAAATGGCACTCCTTGCGCTACAGCTTGATCGATTAGATTTAACGAACATTCAGCCAAACGATAAACATTGGCTTCACGAGCTCTAAAATCTCCACCTTTAAGCGTGTCAACAAACATGCGATAGACACTATCTCCGTCATTTTTATAATTTTTAGCAGCATTTACTCCACCTTGTGCAGCAACAGAATGTGCTCTTCGAGGTGAATCTTGAAAACAAAATGATTTTACATTATATCCCATCTCACCTAATGACGCAGCTACAGATGCACCAGCTAAACCAGTACCTATAACTATAACATCTAATTTTTTTCGATTCGCAGGATTAACTAATCGAGCTGTTTTTTTGTAATTAGACCATTTCTCTTCTAATGGTCCTTGAGGAATTTTAGCGTTTAATTTCATCGTAAAACTATTTAGAAGTGAAAAAAATATAAATCGGCATTAGTGCAAATCCTAAACAAATAAGTATAGCATATGTTACACCGAAATATTGTACCCAACGCACGAATTTAGGATGAAATAAACCTAAGGTTCGAATTCCACTAGATATTCCGTGAGCCAAATGATAAGCTAATGCAATCATTGCTAAAACATAAATTGCGACCAACCAAGCTTGTTGAAAAGCTGTAACAACAACCGTATATAGATCTTTATTTCCCCAAGGGTCTAATCCAATAGATCCAAATTTATATACATACCAAAAGTTTTGAAAATGCAGAACAAGAAATAATAAGATGATTAAGCCTAAAAAGCCCATGTTTCGACTGCTCCATTTACTAGATCTGCTTCTTGCATCGCGATTATAATGTCCACCAGATTTTTTGTTTTTCACTGTAATTATCCAAGCGTAGATAGCGTGTAATAAAATGGATAGATATAATACGTAAGAAACAATTTTTATGAAGGTATTTCCTGTTAAAAAACTAGAATACCAATTAAATTTTTGTTGCGCTTCTTCTGGTGGTAAAAACAATTGCGTGTTACCTAAAAAATGGATCAGAAGAAAAAAACATAAAAAAAGTCCTGTTAAAGACATGAGAAGTTTTTGTGTTGTTGTCATTGTAATTGTGTTTAAATTATAAATATATGTTAAATATTTTAATTATGAATTAGTTTATAGTTAATAAATTTATGTTTTTAAAAATATTTGTTTTTTTTGTTTGAAAGGAAAAAGTTTATGTAGTATAATCTTTATGTTTTCTTTATGGCTATTTAATTAATTTAGTAAAAATTAAAAAATGAATTTGCGATTGATACATGATAAAAAACAATACGGAATTGGTATTTTGAGTATCCTTTTTGTATCATTGATTTGCTACATTTTAAGAGATAGCTTAAATTACAGAATTGTAGCTTTAATATTATTGTTAACCGTTTCAATAATTGCAATGGTATATGATATTTTACCTGTATTACTATCTGCTTTTTTGAGTGCATTTATATGGAATTATTTTTTTATACCTCCAATATTCACTATCGATATAAGTAATACAGAAGACGTAGTGATGTTTTTATCTTATTTTTTTGTTGCTTTATTATATGCAGTTTTGAATTTTAAAATTAGACAAACAGAAAAAAAAGCACGCGAAAAAGAAGAAAAAGAAAAAACAATAAAACTATATAATACACTGTTTAATTCTCTATCACATGAATTAAAAACACCAATTGCAACAATTATAGGTACTATTGATACTCTAAAAGCATATAATGATAAATTAAATAAAGAACAGCAATTTGATCTTTTAAATGATATAGATTTAGCTAGTATTCGTTTAAATAAGCAAGTCGAAAATATATTAAATATGAGTAGATTAGAGAGTGGTACTTTAAGTCCAAAGTTGGATTGGTGTGATATTGATGAACTTATAAATTCTCTGATTCAAAAAATAGAAATATCTAATCAACATAAAATTGTTTATAGTCCATCAGAAAACTTACCATTATTTAAATTAGATGTCGGTTTTACCGAACAAATTATATTTAACTTGCTATATAACGGAATCCAATATACCTCAACAAAATCTGTAATCGAATTAAAAATTGTTCATGAAATGGATAATTGTTGTATAGAAATTGAAGATGATGGACCCGGAATTTCAGAAGAAGATTTACCTTTCATTTTTGATAAATTTTTCAGAATCACTAATTCTAGATCTGGAGGTAGCGGATTAGGTTTGTCAATTGTTAAAGGTTTTACAGAAGCTCAAAACGGAACTGTTACTGTTGAAAATAAACCAACAGGCGGTTTAAGATTTAAAATAATAATTCCAGCAAAAACTAGTTATTTAAACAAATTAAAGAATGAATAGGCTTGAAGTTTTAATCATTGATGATGAACCCCAAATTCGAAAACTTTTAGAAATTACTTTGCAAAATAATGAATATAAGGTTTATCAAGCAGAAACAGGGAAACAAGGAATTTTACTTGCAGCAAACCATCCTACCGAATTGATAATTCTAGATTTAGGTTTACCCGATATAAACGGTCATGAGGTACTAAAATCTCTAAGACAATGGTATAACAAACCCATTATTATTCTTTCAGTTCAAAACGCTGAAGATGATATTGTTTCAGCACTTGATAACGGAGCTACTGATTATCTTACTAAACCATTTAGAACAGCAGAATTATTAGCAAGAATGCGATCGGCAATACGCAGAAACAACAACATGAATAACACAGACCATCTTTTAGTATTTGAAGATTTAGAGCTTGACTTAATTTCTAGAATTGTAAAAAAAGACAATGCAGTTATAAAATTAACTTCTACCGAATATAATTTATTGGTTTTGTTTGCTAAGCATGAAGGAAGTGTGTTAACACATCAATTTATATTAAAAGAAATATGGGGAGTTGGAAATCAAACCGAGACCCAATATTTGCGAGTGTTTGTCGGTACGCTTAGAAAAAAAATAGAAACAAATCCGAATCAACCAATTCATATAATTACGGAGAATGGAGTAGGGTATCGATTTCAATAAACATCTTTATATTTTCTTTATATCGATTCTAGAATTTTTATAATTTCTTAATAAATTCTGATGCAATTTTGTAAAATAAAAACAATCAAAATGAGTCAAGATATAAATAGAAGTTCAGGAAATTTGGTTTCACAAACTACCAGTAAAGTAACTTTTGCAACTTTATTAGTGGCACTTGGAATTATTTATGGTGATATTGGAACCAGTCCATTGTATACTTTTAAAGCCATAATTGGAAAAAAAGAAATTTCAGAAATGCTTGTTTTAGGTGGTGTTTCATGTATTTTTTGGACTCTGGTTCTACAAACAACAGTAAAATACGTATGGTTAACTTTAAAAGCAGACAATCAAGGTGAAGGTGGTATATTTTCACTTTATTCATTGGTCAGACGTTTTGGTAAACGTTTAGTTATACCAACAATGATTGGTGCGGCAGCACTGTTAGCAGATGGGATGATTACACCAGCAATTTCAGTAACATCCGCTATTGAAGGTTTAGAACGAATTAATGGTTTTGAAGAAATCCCTGTAGTACCAATTGTCATTGCTGTTATTTCACTAGTTTTCTTTGTGCAAAGGTTTGGTTCACATCGTGTTGGTAAAGCATTTGGACCCATAATGACAATTTGGTTTCTTTTGTTATTCATTATGGGAATCTTACAAATTATTCAAGCACCTCACGTAATTCGTTCTTTAAATCCTTATTATGCATATCAACTTTTAACACAATACCCACATGGTTTCTGGATTTTAGGCGCTGTTTTTTTATGTACAACAGGTGCAGAAGCACTTTACTCAGACTTAGGTCATTGCGGTAAAAAAAACATCCGTATTACTTGGGGTTTTGTTAAAATATGTTTAGTAGTAAATTATCTAGGGCAAGCTGCTTGGTTGTTAAATGATGCAGGTCTTTTTTTAGAAGGAAGAAATCCTTTTTTTGAAATGATGCCTCAATGGTTTTTGTTAGGAGCCATCATCATTGCAACTTTAGCTGCTATTGTTGCAGCACAAGCTTTGATAAGTGGATCTTATACATTAATAAACGAAGCAATGAACCTAAATTTTTGGCAACGTGTAGGAGTTAAACAACCTTCCGATACCAAAGGACAAATTTACATTCCTAGCGTTAATGCAACTTTATGGATTGGTTGTATTTTAATTATTCTTTATTTTAAAGATTCTTCACATATGGAAGCAGCTTATGGACTTGCCATTACACTAGCCATGATAACTACAACAATCTTGTTAGCTTATTTTTTACTTTTTAAATTACACTGGAATAAATTTTTAGTCGGTTTGTTTTTGACCGTGTTTTCAATGATAGAAATATCATTTTTTATTGCAAATGTTGTTAAGTTTAAAGAAGGCGGATACATTACTGTAATTGCAGGAGGAATATTTTTCTTTGTAATGTATTCGAGTTACTTTGCCCGAAAAATAAACAATTCATATACTAAGTTTGAAGATTTAGGGAAATTTTCTCAAACTATTGTTGATTTGAGTAATGATGAAGATATTCCAAAATTTGCAACTCATCTAATTTACCTTACTAAAGCAGAACGTAGAGATCAAATAGAAGATAGAATTATTAAATCTATTTTTGCTAAAAAACCAAAAAGAGCAGATGTGTATTGGTTTATTCATATAAATAGAACCAATAATCCATATACATTGGACTATGAAGTTTCTGAGTTAGTAGACGATAAAGTAATAAAAATTATACTAAATATTGGATTTAAAATTCAACCCAAAACTCAGTTGTATTTTGAAAAAGTAATTCAAGATTTAATTCTAAACGAAGAGTTGAATCAACACTTGAAAAATAAAGGAACCACCAAATACAATCCAACAATCGATTTTAAATTCATTATTTTACAAACATATTTATCTGTAGATAACGTTTTTTCTTTTAAAGAAAGTATCGTTTTAAAATCTTATTTCTTCTTAAAACAGTTTGCTTTAAAAGATCAAGAAGCTTTTGGACTTGATAGAAATAATGTTACCGCTGAGTATGTTCCCTTAATATATCAACCGGTTAAATCTATAAACTTACAAAGAAAAAAAACGTCTAACTTTTATCAATAAAATCACTAATTAAAAAAATGACTTTAAATTTTAAAGTCATTTTTTTGCATTATGTACATTGTAGTTGAGTTAATTGCTTTACATGTAAACGGATAATAGTATTAAGAAACTACTTTTTCTGTTTTTTTAAGTCATAATAAAAAAGAAAAATTGCAATTCTAAAAAATAAGAGTATCTTCGCTACAACTTTAGGGGTGTCTATATTTATACTATAGGCTGAGACTTACCCTTTGAACCTGATCTAGTTCATACTAGCGTAGGGAAAAGTAGACTGCCTTTCATTGGTGTATACCTTGCACTTATGGGCATTCCTAAAGTTTTTTATTAAAAAGCATTAGGAATGGAACTCATAATAAACCACAAAAAGAAATTTTTCGAAACGATTCCCACATCGCTTGCAGATCTACTTTTAGCAGAAGATCTTTTACAAGCGAAAGGTATCGCTGTTGCCCTAAATAATCAAGTTGTTTCTAAAGACAATTGGGCAGCTACATTACTTCACACAAACGATTCGATACTTATTATTACTGCCACACAAGGCGGATAAACCTATTTATTTTATGAAAAAGCAAACTGTTTCAACAACTCCCTTTGTGAATTCTAAAAAAGTTTACATTCAGGGTAACTTACACCCTATTAAGGTGGCTATGCGCCAAATTACTTTGAGTCCTACAAAATTATCTAATGGCGAACTGGAAGTCAATCCTCCTGTCACAATTTATGACACGTCTGGTGCTTATACTGACGATCAAATTGAGATTGATATTCGTAAAGGTTTGCCTAGACTTCGAGAACAATGGATTTTGGATAGAGAAGATGTTAACGTTTTGGATGGTATAACTTCCAATTACGGAAAGGAACGTTTGGCAGATGAGAAACTCGATGACTTGAGATTTGCCTACAACCATAGGCCAAAAGTAGCTAAAGAAAATGCCAATGTTACCCAATTGTATTATGCAAAAAAAGGGATCATTACTCCAGAAATGGAATATGTTTCCATAAGAGAGAATCAACGCATCGAACAATTAGAAGGAGCTACTAAAGGTATGGCTTGTCAGCATCCAGGACAAAGTTTCGGAGCAAATACACCAAAATCTATAATCACACCTGAATTTGTTCGTGAAGAAATAGCAGCAGGTCGCGCGATTATTCCTAATAACATCAATCATCCAGAGAGTGAGCCAATGATTATTGGTCGTAATTTTCTCGTAAAGATCAATGCGAATATAGGCAATAGTGCGGTCACTTCTAGTATTGAAGAAGAGGTTGAGAAGGCCGTATGGGCTTGCCGATGGGGAGCAGATACGATTATGGATTTATCAACAGGAAAAAACATTCACGAAACACGTGAATGGATTATTCGTAATTCACCAGTTCCTATTGGTACAGTACCCATTTATCAAGCACTCGAAAAAGTAAA
>CANRKI010000128.1 GCA_947631175.1 uncultured Flavobacterium sp. | reverse complement strand
GGGGAGATACTCAAGCGGCCAACGAGGGCAGACTGTAAATCTGCTGGTTTTCACCTTCGCAGGTTCGAATCCTGCTCTCCCCACTAAATTACTTTTAGTAAATTTTTATCAATATTTGATAAAAATATAAAATAAAAAGAGGAAGTTTCTTATTTAATTAGAAACTTCCTCTTTTTATTTATTTAAATCGTTATTAAATAAAAAATAATTATGCTTGTTGATTGGCTAACTTTTCAAGTTCTTTTCTATCTTTTAAAGCTATTTTTTTTCCTTTAATTTCAATCAATCCTTTTTTATTAAATTCTGACAGTAATCGAATACAACTTTCTGTTGCAGTTCCAATCATTCCTGCTAATTCTTCACGAGTTAATTGTACACGAAGTACATCATCTTGATCACAATCAAAAATCTCTTCTAAATATAATAAAGCTCCAGCTAAACGCTCCTTAACGGTTTTTTGCGCCATAGCGATCATTAAATCATCTGCTTCGCGTAAATCTCCGCAAATATCTTTCATTACATTTAAAGAAAACTTATTGTTTTGAGTGAAAAAATTTAAAATTTCAGCTTTCGGAACAAAACAAACTTCCATATCCTGCACTGCTATTGCAGTTAAATTTGCAGGTTCTTCACTAATCATTGATCGTTGACCTAGGAGCTCACCAGAACGAACAAATTTTACAATTTGATCTTTACCAGTAGGGCTTAATTTGGATAGTTTACACACCCCATCTTTAATACAATAAATTCCGTTTGTTGTATCTCCTTCTTCAAAAATAGGTTCTCCTTTTTTTATAGTATAAGATGTTTTGCAACTAGCCATGCGTAAAAGTTCTTCCTTATTCAAAGCTTTAAGAGAACTAAATTGTCTAACAATACATTGCTCGCATTTGCTCATATTTGTTATAGTTATTTTGAGTATACAAATATAATATATATATTGATAAATATCATATTTTAGGGTAGGATAAATAATGAATTTTGTAATAGGTATAAAATGAGTAAATTATGAATGAACACGAATGTTATCACTGCGGCAATGAAATAGTTAAGGCAGAAGATATTTTTTTTGATGAAAAACACTTTTGTTGCAGCGGATGTAAAACTGTGTATGAAATTTTTTCTCAGAACGATTTAACTTCGTATTATGAAATTGCAAATGCACCAGGAGCTACACCTACAGATACAAAAAAGTTTGATTTTTTAGATAATGAGCAGATAGTAAACAAACTTCTTAGTTTTAATGAAGGAAGTCAGGCTATCGTTTCGCTATATATCCCGCATATTCATTGCAGTTCATGCATTTGGATTTTAGAAAATTTAAATAAATTATCTGAGGCTGTGGTGAAGTCTCAAGTTAATTTTCATGAGAAAAAGGTTCAAATCTATTTCAACAATCAAAAAATAACTTTAAAAGAGGTTGTACAACTTTTATCGAAAATTGGTTATGAACCTTATATATCCTTAGAAAATTTTGATCAGAAAAGTACTCCCGTTGATCGCAGTTTGATTTACAAAATTGGTGTTGCTTTTTTCTCCTTCGGAAATGTCATGTTACTTTCGTTTCCTGAATATTTTGAATTCGACGAGTTTTGGTTCAATCAATATAAAGAATTTTTTAGATGGCTGATTTTTATTATCGCTTTGCCCTCGTTTTTATATTCGGGTTGGGGGTATTATGAAGCAGCGTATAAAAGTTTAAAAAACGGACAATTAAACATTGAGGTTCCAATGGCTTTAGGAATCATTGTTATGTTCTTACGCAGTACGTATGATATTGTTTTTGGCCACGGACAAGGTTTTTTTGACTCGATGTGTTCACTCATATTTTTTATGCTTTTAGGAAAGCTTTTTCAACAAAAAACATACAATTTTTTATCGTTTGAACGCGATTATAAATCCTACTTCCCTATTGCTGTCACAAAATTGATTAACAATACTGAAGAGCCAACTCAGATTTATGAATTAAAAAAAGGAGATCGAATTTTAATTCGCAATCAAGAACTAATTCCGGTAGATGGTATTTTAATAACAGCCGAAGCCGCAATTGATTATTCGTTTGTAACTGGAGAAGAAAACCCGGTGGAGAAAAAAACTGGAGATAAACTTTTTGCAGGCGGAAAATTAGTAGGAGCCACCTTAGAGATGGAAGTGATTAATGAAGTTTCACAATCTTATTTAACACAACTTTGGAGCAATGAGGTTTTTGAAAAGCAAAACACAGCAACTTATCAAACATTAATTAATAAAGTCAGTCATTATTTTACACCAGCTTTAATTGTTTTAGCTATCATTTCATTTACTTACTGGATTTTTATTGACACAACCACAGCATTTAATGTCGTTACAGCTATTTTAATTGTTGCTTGTCCTTGTGCCCTAGCCTTATCTTCGCCATTCACCATGGGAAATGTGCTTAGAATTTTGGGAAAACAAAAATTATATGTAAAAAATGCACAAGTAATTGAGAAGATGGCGCAAATTGATAATATTGTTTTTGATAAAACCGGAACAATAACATCAAACCAAAACACTAAAATTATTTATCAAGGAAAAGATTTAACAACAAACGATATATCATTAATAAAATCGGCAGTTCGTGCCTCTAATCATCCGTTAAGTCGTAAGCTTTATAACTATTTTTCGGGAGTTGAAGTTTTAAAATTAGATACATTTGAGGAAGTTATTGGCGGTGGTGTGATTGCTAAAGTTGGAAACGATGTTGTTAAAGTTGGTTCTGCAAAATTAGTTAATGCAACAAATAATGACGAGGTAAATAAAACCACGGTTCACATCAGTATAAATGATAAATACTTAGGCCTATACGAGTTTAAAAATATTTATAGACAAGGAGTGACAGATTTATTTGAGGATTTAAGTTCTGATTTTGAATTAAGTATTTTATCTGGTGATAATGATGGAGAAAAAAACACATTGCAACGATTATTACCTAATAAAACGGTAATGCATTTTAATCAAAAACCAGATCAAAAATTAAATTATATCGCTAATTTACAACAGGCCGATAAAAAAGTAATGATGATTGGAGATGGTTTAAACGATTCGGGGGCTTTAGCTAAAAGTAATGTCGGTATTGCGATATCAGAAAACGTGAATGTTTTTACTCCAGCTTGCGATGCTATTTTAGACGCTTCCGCATTTGATAAAATATCCCGATTTATAAAATTTAGTAAAGGATCGATTAGTACAATAAAAATAAGCTTTGGACTTTCGATATTTTATAATATTGTAGGTTTAACTTTTGCTTGTATGGGGCTTTTATCTCCTTTAATAGCAGCGATTATCATGCCTATCTCTACTATTAGTATTGTGAGTTTTGTTACCATCGCGACCAATATAAAAGCTTATAAATTAAATTTAAAATAAAAGATATATCTTTAAAAATATTCCAATAATTAAAAAATGAGTATGGCTCCGTGTCGATCTCATTTTTTTTTTTGTGCAGCTAAAAATTTCTATTTACAGGATTTTTTTTTAGATTAAAATTTAACTATCTTGCTCATTTCCTTTTATCAAAAAATATCATTTTAAAAATAGATAAAAACCAATATTTTCATCTACAACCGAATTTAACAAATCAGACATTTCAGCATTTTTTATTCATAAAGACTCATTCAACAACAAAAACAGAGGCTATGCTAACAAAATTCAAATTATTACACAAAATCAAGAAGAAAAATAGCAACATAAATATCTTAAATTAAAATAGTTACATAAAAAAAATAACGATATAAAAGTTATATTTGTAAATTTACTTTATTAACATAATGCTAAAATCAGTACAATTCTCCCAAAAAAATAAAAATAAAGCTCCATAAATAAAAAAATGACGCTAAAACAAAAAAAATAATTTAATGTTTGATATTATAACTGATAATAAAATGTGATACTGATAAAAATCATATTAATTATTTACTACATAATCTACTTTTGATAAATAAAAATAAGGCAGGTATGAGCGTAATTTATGTATTAATCTGTATAAGTATCTTGGTAGCAGCTACCTTCTTATACGCGTTTATCAAAGCTGTCCGAAGCGGACAATTTGATGATGACTACACCCCATCGGTTCGGATGTTATTTGACGACGAACTAAAGAAGAAAGAACAATCCAAAACAAAAATAGAAACTAAAAATTAATTCATGGAAGTACAACAATTTTATTACGACAACAAAATTGTAAAGAAATTCCTTTATGCGACATTATTTTTTGGGGTAATCGGGATGTTAGTAGGTTTACTAGTAGCCTTGATGTATTTATTCCCAAATATTACAGACGGAATTTCATGGTTAAGTTACGGTAGACTTAGACCTTTACACACCAACGCAGTTATCTTTGCATTTGTAGGAAACGCAATTTTTGCAGGTGTTTATTATTCGCTACAGCGATTATTAAAAACCCGTATGTACAGCGACCTTTTATCAAACATTAACTTTTGGGGATGGCAATTGATTTTATTATCAGCAGCTATTTCATTACCACTAGGTTATACAACATCTAAAGAATATGCCGAGTTAGAATGGCCAATTGATATTGCAATTGCGGTTATTTGGGTTGTATTTGGTATAAATATGATTATGACTATCCTACGTCGTAGAGAACGTCATTTATATGTAGCTATTTGGTTTTACTTGGCCACTTTTGTTACAGTTGCCGTATTACATATTTTTAACAGTTTAGCTTTACCAGTAAGTGGTTTAAAATCATACTCTGTTTATGCAGGCGTACAAGATGCTTTAGTGCAATGGTGGTATGGTCACAATGCGGTTGCATTTTTCTTAACTACACCATTTTTAGGTTTAATGTATTACTTTTTACCTAAAGCAGCTAACAGACCTGTTTATTCATACAGATTATCAATTATTCACTTTTGGTCGTTAATTTTCATATACATTTGGGCTGGACCACACCACTTATTGTATTCATCTTTACCGGATTGGGCACAAAATTTAGGAGTAGTTTTCTCAATCATGTTAATCGCTCCGTCATGGGGAGGTATGATTAATGGATTATTAACACTTCGTGGAGTTTGGGATAAAGTTCGAGTGGATCCGGTATTAAAATTCTTTGTAGTTGGTATTACTGGTTATGGTATGGCAACTTTTGAAGGTCCTTTATTATCACTTAAAAACGTAAATGCTATTGCCCACTTTACTGACTGGATTGTTGCTCACGTACACGTTGGTGCCTTAGCTTGGAACGGGTTTATGACTTTTGGTATGGTCTATTGGTTAATACCTCGTATGACAAAAACACAATTATGGTCTACTAAATTAGCTAACGTTCATTTCTGGATTGGTACATTAGGAATTATTTTATATACATTACCACTTTATGTTGCTGGTTTTAACCAAGCATTAATGTGGAAACAGTTTAACCCTGACGGTTCATTAGTATATGGTAACTTTTTAGAAACAGTTACGCAAATTATGCCAATGTATTGGATGCGTGCTATTGGAGGTACTTTATATGTTTTAGGTCTTTTCATCTTAATATATAATATTGTTAAAACCATTAAAGCAGGTAGCCCAATTGAAGACGAACTTGCAGAGGCACCAGCTTTAGCACCTATTTCAAACAAACGTTTAAAAGGTGAAAAATGGCACGGTTGGATTGAGCGTAGACCAATTCAATTAACAATTTTAGCAACAGTAGCTATTTTAATAGGTGGTATTGTACAAATTATTCCAACATTAGTTGTAAAATCAAACATTCCAACTATTACATCAGTAAAACCATACACACCGTTAGAACTAGAAGGTAGAGATATTTACATTAGAGAAGGTTGTGTTGGATGTCACTCACAAATGATTCGTCCATTCCGATCTGAAGTTGCTCGCTACGGGGAATACTCTAAATCAGGTGAATATGTATACGACCACCCATTCTTATGGGGCTCTAAACGTACAGGTCCAGATTTAATGAGAATTGGAGGAAAATATAACGACAACTGGCATTACAACCACATGTGGGATCCACAAAGTACATCTTCAGGATCAATTATGCCTGGATACAAATGGTTATTTGATAACAAAGCAGCAGATTATTCAGACATTGAAAAGAAAATGGAAGTCATGGCAACTTTAGGAGTACCATATACAACTGAAGATATTGCAAATGCACGTAAGAGCATTGAAGAGCAATCTGCTAAAATTGAAGAAAATTTACGTCAAGATCCAGACTTTGTGAAAAGTGATGACCGCGGACGCAAGGCCGCACAAGCACAAGGTTACGAGTATGTTTCTATAAAAGATCGTGAAATCATTTCAATAATTGCATACCTACAACGCTTAGGTACAGATATTAAAGTAAAAACAGCAGAGGAATCTGATAAATAATTTACACCATGCTAAAATTTATCAAACATAATATGGAGACTATTTTGGGTATCGAAGTATACCCAATTATCTCCCTCCTTATTTTCTTTACATTTTTTATAGGACTATACTTTTGGGTTTTTACTTATAAAAAGGAGAAAATTTCAGAGATGAGTAATATCCCATTAGAGGATAACTGTGTTAACAATCCTGAATAATTTAAATTATGAAAAAACTTTTTCCAATATATGTTAGGGTACCTCTTTTATTGACCATATTCTACTTTTTAGTCGAATTTACGGTAGACTCTGGTGACCAACCATCGTATGTAAAATACCCTATCATCTTAGTATTATATGGATTATTTGTTTTAATCCTTATCTCTATTGAAGTATTAGTTGCCGCATCGAATAAAATATTAAACGCTATTTTAACTCCAGAACAACGTGCTGAGCAAGAAATAGAAGACAATAAATCGATAACCGAATCGGATTGGTACAAAAACTTAATGACAAAGCTTACTCGATCAGCAACTACTGAGGACGAACAAGCAGCTATTATGACCGATCACGAATACGACGGCATCAAAGAGTTAGATAACTTATTACCACCATGGTGGGTAGCCTTATTCTATATCACTGCATTATTCAGTGTGGTTTACTTAGCCAAGTATCATGTTTTTGGCTATGATAATCAGGACCAAGAATACCTTAAAGAAGTGGCTCAAGCCGAAAAAGATATTGCATTATACAAATTAACTGCTCCAGATACAAAAAGCGTTGACAATGTCGTATTATTAACAGAACCGGCTGACTTAGCAAAAGGAAAAGCCATATACGAAACAAACTGTGTGGCTTGTCACAAAGCAGATGGAGGCGGATCTATTGGCCCTAACTTAACAGACGCTTATTGGATTTTAGGAGGAGATGTGAAAGATGTGTTCAATACCATCATGGAAGGTGGACGCTCTGGAAAAGGTATGGTACCTTGGAAAGATGTTATTAAACCATCAGATATCGAAAAAGTAGCAAGTTACGTTTTAAGCTTACAAGGAACAACACCAACTGACGGAAAAGCTCCTGAAGGCGAATTACATGCTGGTGCTGAAGCTACAACAGCTCCTGCAGCACATGATTTACAAGCAGAAACTGCTATAGACTCTGCAGCTGTAATAAATAATATCACTGAATAATTAATAAAACTACCTAAGGTGTCAAACCCTTAGG
>CANRKI010000127.1 GCA_947631175.1 uncultured Flavobacterium sp. | reverse complement strand
AAAAATCCCCCTGAACAAAGTTTGGCGACCATATCAGGGAGATAAATATTAATTAACTCAAATCATTAACTAACATTACAAAAGTATGAAAAAAATTACTTTTACAGCACTAACCGTACCCCTAACGTACGTGCTAATTATGCTGTTGTGTAGTTTAGAAACCTACGCACAAGAAAAAACACTAACTCTAAGCGGAGTAGTGCAAGATGTCAACGGACCACTAGCGGGTGTGTTCGTGTGGCAAACCGATACCGAAAATGGTACCCAAACCAACGAATTGGGGTTCTATACCATTCAAATTTCAACAAATGCCCAAGTAACTTTTGATTATCTCGGTTACAAACCACAAACGTTTACTGTAAAAACAAGCACCTTAAATGTAACGCTGGTAGCAGATGAAAACACGCTAGATGAAATGGTAATCAATGCAGGATACTATACCGTAAAAGATAAAGAACGCACGGGGAGTATAAGTAAAATCACATCAAAAGAAATTGGTCAACAAGCAGTTGCCAACCCACTGGCCGCTATGCAAGGACGTATGGCAGGGGTGAACATTACGCAGAATAGTGGTGTCCCTGGCGGTGGCTTCGATATACAAATAAGAGGGCGCAACAGTTTAAGAACCGAGGGAAATGCGCCCCTGTATATCGTTGATGGTGTGCCGTATGCGTCACAATCGGTTTCGAATTTTGATATTTCTGGCGGAATCATACCTTCAGGTAACGTAAGTCCTTTAAACAGTATCAATCCAAACGACATTGAAAGTATTGAGGTCTTAAAAGATGCGGATGCTACTGCGATTTATGGTTCTAGAGGAAGTAATGGTGTAGTATTGATAACAACCAAAAAAGGGAATTCTGATAAAACTACATTTTCATTTCAATCAATGACTTCTGTTAGTACGGTACCTAAGTTTATGGATTTGATGAATACCAAAGAATATTTGAAAATGCGTCGCGATGCTTATGCAAATGACGGTATAACTACTTATCCTGCAAATGCCTATGATGTCAATGGAACTTGGGATCAAAATAAATACACCAATTAGCAAAAGAAGTTTATTGGAGGTAATGCGGTTTCGCAAAACACAGAGTTTTCTATTGGTGGTGGCTCAGGACAAACATATTATTTGTTTAGTGTCGGACATCGAAAAGATGGAACGGTGTTTCTTGGTGATTCTAATTATAAAAGAACCAATTTTTTGCTAAATCTAGGTCATAGTTCAAAAAATAATAAATTTAATTTTCAGGGAAATATAATAAAAAGTGATCAAAAAAATAATTTGATGGCAACCGATTTAACCAGATCAATTTTTCTTGCACCAAACGCTCCCGATTTATATGATGATGAAGGGAATTTGAATTGGGAAAATAATACGTTCGAAAATCCATTGGCTAAATTAAACGCGAGATATTTTTCTGAAACATCAGATTTTACAAGTCAGATGAAAATGTCCTATGCTATTTCTAAAAACCTTAAGATTGGTATTCAAGGAGGACTAAGTACAGTAAAAGCTAAAGAAACAGGTACATTACCCTCAACTGTAATGAACCCATCTTTAAATCTAGGTAGCGAGTATTCATCGATAAAGCAATCTTTTGTAAACCAAAATAATTGGATTATTGAACCTACTATTAATTTTTCTTCTTTACGTACTAATTCAAAATGGGATTTTTTAATTGGTTGTACATTCGAGGAACGTATTCAAACGAATTTTAGAATTGAAGCAAGTAATTTTATATCTAACGATTTTTTATTGAATACAAAAAGTGCAACGAATCAACGTATTTTAAATGATACTGAAACTATTTATAGATATTCTGCTTTTTTTGGTCGAATCAATTACAATCTTTTAGATAGATATATTTTAAATATTACTGGACGTCGAGACGGTTCTAGTCGTTTTGGTGACAATAATCGTTTTGGAAATTTCGGTGCTGTAGGTGCTGCATGGTTGTTTAGTCGTGAAAAGCTATTTGAGAGTAACGGTTGGCTAAATTTTGGAAAACTTCGTGCAAGTTATGGAACTTCAGGAAGTGATTTAATTGGAGATTATCAATATTTGAATACTTATGGTATAAATTTTCAAAAATATGATAACAAAATAGCTTTAGATCCTTTGCGATTGTATAATCCCGATTTCAGTTGGGAAACCAATAAAAAAGTCGAGGCTGCTTTAGAACTAGAATTTTTTTCAGGTAGATTAGCCACTTCTGTTGCCTGGTATCAAAATCGTTCATCTAGTCAATTAGTTGGTATTCCTTTGCCAGGAACTACCGGATTTTCAAGTATTCAATCAAATCTAGCTGCAACCGTCCAAAATAGAGGTCTTGAACTAACTTTAAGAACAATTAATATAAATAATGATACTTTTCAATGGACTTCAAGTTTTAATCTTTCAATTCCTAAAAATAAACTGATTGCTTTTCCAAATCTAGCAGAATCCACCTATGCTAATCAATATGTTATTGGTCAATCTACTAGCGTTCGTAAAGTTTATCACCTATTAGGGGTAAACAAAGAAACAGGTTTGTTTGAATTTGAAGATGTCAATAAAGATGGTAAAATAGATGTCGATGATCGTACAACTATGATTAATCTCGGTATAAAAATGTTTGGAGGTCTACAAAATCAGTTTAAATATAAAAATTGGAACGTTGATTTTTTATGGCAATTTGCAAAACAAAACACCTATACTCCTGATTATAACATATCTTCATTAGGAAGAGGTGTAAATAGAAACCGAAAATTAAACGATTATTTTTCAGACACAAATTTAGACGCTTTCTATCAACAGCCAGCTAGTGAATCAAACTCATCAGCAAATCAAGCTTTTAACAATTACAAACTTAGTGATGGTGTAATTACTGACGCTTCATTTTTACGATTAAAATCGCTACAGTTACAATATAAATGTTCTGAAATATTAAAATCAAAATTAGATATGAGCATTTATCTTCAAGGGTATAATTTAATTACGATTACAAAATTTTGGGGTAGTGACCCTGAATCTACGTTAGGCCATTTACCTGCCTTGCGGACTTTTGCAATTGGTTTTAGTTTAAAATATTAAAGTTACAAAAATGAAAAAAATAAAAAATATACTATATGTGATTGGATGTATAAGTGTGATATTCAGTTGCAGCGATTTTTTGGATATTGATGCTCCAAAAGATCAAGTAGATACAAAAGTAGTTTTTAACGACGATAATACTGCAATCGCTGCAATGAATAGTGTCTACATTGGTCTACTAAATGAAGGATTCTTAGGAGGTAATATTTCTTCTAATGTTTTTTTAATGAGTTGTTACACCGATGAACTGATAGTAACAACATCTCAAGATTTAGATGTTAGATATTTTTATGAATTAAATGTTCAAGCAGATAATAAAGCAATTAGAGAACTTTGGAATTCGTCTTATCAGCAAATTTATAAAGTTAATGCTATTCTTGAGGGGTTAAATAATTCTGTAGGTGTTACTGATTCTGTTAAAGAACAAATAAGAGGTGAAGCTTTAGCGGTAAGGGCACTCTTACATTTTTATTTAACGCAAACCTTTGGTAATGTTCCTTATGTTACTACTATTGATTACAACATCAACAAGCGTATTGAGAAATTTGAATCTGCTATTATCATGCAAAATGCAATTAACGATTTGTTAGAAGCTGAAGAACTCCTTAAACCACTAAATATAACATCTGAACGGATCAGAATTAATAGAGATGTAGTCGAAGGTTTTTTAGCACGTATGTATTTGTATCAAGAGAATTGGCCATTGGCTCAAGAATATGCAGAACGATTAATTAATAATCATACCTATGAACTAGAATCTTTAGAAAACGTTTTCCTTAAAGAATCTAAAAGTGCCATTTGGCAATTAAAACCACTTACTACTGGTTTTAATACTTATGATGCTATGTTTCATATATTTTCATTTGTTCCAGCACCTTTTGTAAAGTTAAATTTAGAGTTGGTAAATGCATTTGAGTTGGATGATCAAAGAAAATTAAATTGGATTAAGAGTGTTGGCTCAAGTAATGAAAATTTTCATGCATATAAGTATAAAAGTGTTGGTTCAACATCTCCCTCAAAAGAATATTCTATGATATTACGGATAGAAGAAATGTATTTAATTGCTGCTGAAGCTACTGCTGAACAACAAAACTGGTCAATCAGTAACGTCTATGTAAATACGATAAGAGAAAGAGCAAATTTATCTAATGTAAACTTCCAGTCTTTAAATGAGGCTACAACTGTAATTCTTCAAGAAAGAAGAGTAGAGTTCTTTTGTGAATTAGGGCATCGTTTTTACGATTTAAAAAGAAAAAATCATCTTGACGATCTTACGGCAAACAAACCTAATTGGCAACCTCACTTAAACGTATTGCCAATACCACAATCAGAATTAATACTTAACCCTAACCTGTTACCACAAAATACAGGTTATTAAATCAAAGTTATGAAAACATTTTTTTTATATATTAATTTTTTGCTAGTACTAAGCATCTGTCCGGTATTTGGACAGAGTGTTACTGAAAAAAGTGAAATGATAAAACCATTATTCGTTAATGAGAGCGGTAATATTGTTATTTATTGGAGTAGTATTCAAGGTGAAAGTAAGTATGTTGTACATAATCTAAATAACAACAATAAAGAGATATTTAAAAATATACAGCAACGGATGCTACTTACAGATAATACTGGAGTTTTTTATAATTCAAAACAAAATGAAATTTATATTTTAGATTTCAAAACGAATAAATTAAAGACTATTGAAAATGGTATTGATGTCGAGTTTATTGAACCGCTACAAATGGTTGTTTATAAAAATAAGATAACAAATGAATTAATCTCGATTTCTTTAAAAAATAACAAAACATCTATTTTAGGAATACCAAAATATTATTTTGTAGATGTTCATAGACAAAAATTAATTTTTCAACAAGAACGTAATGAAGTACAACTGATTGATTTGGTAAATGGTAAACGTAATAAATACACCATAGCAGAATTACATGATTTAAGAATTAAAAAAATCACATGGAATAAAAATGGAGATAATGCATATTTATTTGCAATTGACAATAAAGAATTAAATGTGTTTGAATTAGGACGTGGCTCAAAAAAAATTGGTGATTATTTGCTAAAAAATGATAAGGAACAATTTGTTATGGATACCCTTTTTAATGAAGTAAATCTTTTACCAACAGGTTATGTTACATTAGGTGTAAAACAAATTCAGAAAAATGAAGAGAGAAACCCTAATGTTGAGATATGGAACGGTACTCTTAACGGATTTCCACCATTAAGAGATAGGATGATGAAACATCAAAAACAATTGATACTCGTAGATTTAAAGAAAGGTGACTTGACATCATTGATGAAGCACAATAACTTAATGGGGTATAACATTGACAGTTCTGGTGATATTTATCGATTTGAAATTCTAGAAAATGATGATACTTCTAAAATTGACCCACCAATCTCTTATCATAAGTATGACCTTAATAAAAATGAGTTTCAATTCTTTAAGACATTTAGCGGTAAAAAATCTAATTTGCTTCAGTTCTCAAAATTTCCACATTTTGTCTATTTTGAAAATAACAATTGGTTTTATTATGATGAAAAATTGAAAAAAGGAATTGGTATAACTTCCAATTCAGGAGGCGATTTTTATGATGAAGTACAGGAATATTATAAGATTACAGGTGAAGAACCTATAAGCTTTCCAACAATATGGAAGAAAGATGGTTTTTATTTAAATGATATTGAAGATATTTGGTTTTATGACTGGAAGAAAAAAAATATTTCTAAGATAACAAATGGTACATCTGAAAATAAAAAGTATAGAATTTCCGAAAGTCATATTAACGGAAAAGTTTCAAATTTAGGTTCATTTTTGCCTAAAGCTGTAACAGATAAATATTTAGTGCTAAATTGGACTTCAGGAATGATGGAATTTGAAGGGATTGACTTATTGCTTGAAAATAATAAAATAAAAAATATTACATCCGATAAAGCGCATTATTCTAAAATAATGATATTTAATGATAATTTGCTGTATGTAAAAGAAAAAGTTAATGCGCCACCAGCAATTTACCTCTACAGCATTACAAATGAAAAAGAAACTTTAATTTATCAAAGTAATGATTGGGATATTCAAAGTGCACAAATTAAGTCAGAACATTTTTATTGGTATAAAGATAAAAACACGAAAAGAGGTGTATTGGTACGATTTCCTAAAAACTATAAAATTAACGACACAATTAAATATCCTGTTATTGTAGATGTTTATGAGAAGAAATTTAAAAATCAGAACAAATATATTACACCAGAGGCGCCAAGTTTTGCCGGAATTAGTTTTAGAGAATACACGCAAGATGATTATTTTGTAATAGAACCTGATATTTACTATGAAATTGGGGAACCTGGATCTTCAGCTTTAAATTGTGTAAATGAAGCTATTGATCTTTTGGCAACACAATTTCCATTAGATACAGCAAACATGGGGATTTATGGACATTCATTTGGTGGTTATGAAACGAATTACATTATAACCCAAACATCCCGTTTTAAAACTGCAATTTCAAGCGCAGGGGTGGCTGATGCCGTTAGTACTTACTTAAATTACAGCTTTGAATATAATAGACCCGATAGTTTTAGGTATGAAACGCAACAATGGCGTTTGGGCAAAAGTTTTTTTGACGATCAAGAGATGTACATTAAAAACTCACCAATTTACCATGCAAAAAACATAAATACACCTCTTTTGCTAATAACAGGCAAGGAAGACTATGTAGTGAATTGGCAACAAAGTTTATATATGTTTAGTGCTTTAAAACGTTTACAAAAGGAGGTGTATTTACTTATGTATAATCAAGAGGGACACAGCATTGGAAAAAAGGAGAATCAAATGGATGTAAGTACTAAAATTAAACAATGGTTTGATTATTATTTAAAAAATAAAGAAAAACCTAATTGGATGAAATAAGAAAGGCTGTCAAATGACAGCCTCTTTTATTAATCAAGATAAAGCGTTTCAACACATTGTAAGCCGGTTCCTTCAGGAAAACGGTAATAAGTTGTGTCATCAATAGTACAGATAAGACTTCCAGAAGGATTACATGGTACCCAAAGAGGTTCACATTTGCTTCCTACAGGATTAGAAGCTACATAATGATAACCAAACATGGCTAGTTCATCTGCCTTTACACTCTGTTTCACTGCATTTGTTGCAAAAGCTGCTGCTGCGCCAAAAATCATTACTGCCAATGGTAATAAGGCTTGTTTAAAATTTATTTTCATAATAAAAAATTTATAGTTGGTTTACTCTTTTATACAGGTTTTCAACCGTTAACCCTGCTATTGGCCAATAGAATATTTTTACGAATTGGGACTAGGGAAATTAAGACTAGGGAAATTAAGAATAGGGAATAGAGAAATAAGGAAAAGGGAAGTAGTAAATAGCATAATAAATATACCATTTAGTACAAGCAAAAACGTTTATTGAAAGAATAAAACCAATATTCAGCAGAATCGTAACCCCGACATACAGTATAAATACGAGAGTCTAAAAGTTGAGAAAAGCGTAAAATCAAAAAGCTG
>CANRKI010000126.1 GCA_947631175.1 uncultured Flavobacterium sp. | reverse complement strand
TCATTAAATACGCAACATAATTGTAATTTCCTTCTTCTGTAACCAACTCCAAATTTCGGGCAAATTGCTCATTTAAATTTTTTCCAATCGATTGATAATAAATATGTAATTGCTGAAACTGTAAAGTTTGTTTAGGCGATTTCAAATTTCCAATAGAATTTCGGATTCGCTTGCTAAAAAGCTGTTCTATTTGTCGAGTAGGCATTGGTTCCGCCGAACTTCCAATTCGAATGAAAGCACCTTTTTCAGAAAGTCCGTATTTCTTTATGTAATACGGTTTTTCATAGCCACCAGCTACAATAATTTTGATGATATCGTAATTATCTATCTTTTCAATGACCAAATCAAAAAGTCCTAAACAAGATGGTAAAATATTCGTTTTTAAACGGTCTTTAATAAGTAATTGTTCCTGATCTGCATCAGTTACACCAATTGGAATTCCGTTTTTATCAATACCAATATAAATTACGCCAGCGAACTCAAAATATATTTTTAAAGGAATTAATTTTCGTGCATTGTTAAAGCTACTTAGCGAGTAGGCAAAGGTTATTTCATGAGTAATAACTGACTGTCATCTAATCCTTTTACCCAATGTTTGATGTTTGGTTCAATTGTTTGAAAATTTCCAGGTTCTAAAACCGTTTGATAACCGCTTTCATCTTCATAGGTCACTTTACCTGTTACACATACTAAAATTGCAGGTATAGAGGTGGTGTGCTCTGGTAACAATCCATCTTTTTTAATATGCAGACTGCGGGTTACACCTTCTTCGCCTTTAAATAATACCTTTACACTTAAAGGTTTATCGGCTCTATGTAATGCGTTTAAATGTGTTATTTCTGTCATAATTTGAGTATTTGGATTTTTTGTATTTTGTTCTTGTGCAAAACAATTAAAATTCAGGCACAAAAAAACAATAAAGCTGTTACATAACTGATTCGATGTTTTCATTTTATACTACTTTTTTACAAATATAACGAATAATTGAGTCATTTAATTTATAACGATTTTTAATTCTATAATATATATACAGCTTATTCTCCGTAGTGAGAATTTTATCAATACAAAAACAAAAAAGCCTTGAAAAATCAAGGCTTTTGAATATGTTAAATAGGGAAGATTGTTATTTCCCGATACAAAAATTAGCAAAAATATTTCCTAAAAGCTCATCATTAGTCACTTGCCCTGTGATTTCTCCAAAATAATATAAAGCTTGGCGAATATCAATCGCCATTAAATCAGCAGATATATTCATATCCAAGCCGTATTGTACTTTTTGTATTTCCTCTAAAGCCTTAATCAACGAATCGTAGTGACGCGTATTCGTCACAATGGTTTCGTTATTACGTAAAGCGCCTGTGTTTACAAAGGAAATAAGTTGATTTTTTAAATCTTCAATTCCAATGTTGTTTTTTGCTGAAATGGTTTGCAATTTAACGTTTAATGTTTCAAGTTGTATCTTAATGCTTTGAATTTCAGTTTCTGAAAGTAAGTCCATTTTATTGATTACAACAACTAATGGTTTTAATGGAAATTTATTTTTAACTCTTTCAATTTCAGTAACGTACTCTGAACTTTGAACTTTAAACTTTAAACTCTCAAACAAGTACAAAATAACTTGTGCCTGTTCAATCTTCTCAAAAGTTTTCTGAATACCAATACTTTCCACCACATCCTTCGTTTCACGAATTCCGGCCGTATCAATAAATCTAAACCCAATACCATTAATCACCAATTCATCCTCAATCGTATCGCGAGTCGTTCCGGCAATGTCCGAAACAATAGCGCGTTCTTCGTTTAAAAGTGCATTTAAAAGTGTCGATTTTCCAACGTTTGGCTCTCCCACAATTGCCACCGGAATCCCATTTTTTATTACATTTCCAACCGCAAACGAGTCGATCAATCGTTTTAAAACAAACTGAATTCGTCCAACCAACTCTCTAAATGCCGTTCTGTCAGCAAATTCTACATCTTCTTCCGAAAAATCCAATTCTAATTCTATTAACGAAGCAAAATTCAGCAATTCTTCACGCAATTTCGCAATTTCATTACTAAAGCCACCGCGCATTTGTTGCATGGCAATTTGGTGTGCTGCTTCGTTATCAGAAGCGATTAAATCAGCAACCGCCTCGGCTTGCGATAAATCCATTTTCCCGTTTAAAAACGAACGCATGGTAAACTCACCAGCACTCGCCATACGACAACCTTTACGTAGTAAAAGCTGAATAATTTGTTGTTGTATAAAAGTCGATCCGTGACACGAAATTTCGACCGTTGGTTCTCCAGTATATGAATTTGTTCCTTTAAAAAGTGATACCAAAACCTGATCTAAAACACGCTCTTGGTCTTTAATATAGCCCAAATGTAGTGTATGCGATTTTTGTTGGCGTATATCTTTTCCTTTTATCGATTCAAAAATGCCGCTTACAATTTCAATCGCATCAACTCCCGAAACGCGAATTACAGCAATAGCACCAGCCCCAGAAGGCGTAGCCAATGCAACTATGGTATCTTTATTTATCATTATTCTAACTTAATTTACGCAAAGGTACGCAAAGCCATGTAAACTATAAAATCCTTTTTTTAGAACCTATTTCCCGCTTTTCGCTGTATCTTTTATTAAGCAATTTTGAAAATAAAATTGCTTAATAAAAGGATGCCGCTTCAATCGGGGGTAAAAAAAACAAATGTTTTGTTAATTTTTTTAAAAATAGTTGTAAATTTAGATATTAACCAAAAAATAAATTATGAAATTTACTTTTACTTTTATCACATGGCTTTTATTTGCTATGTCATCCTTTGCACAAGTAATCACAGTTGCAAATACACAAAACTTTTCGTATTGTTACGAAAATTATGAATACACATCATTAATTTACCAATCTAATAATGGTTCTCCTCTAAGCATTAATTTCACTAATGGTTCTTTTGAAGAAGACTACGACTTGATTACTATTATTGATGGAAATGGTTCAGGAACGGTTTTATTAGATGAATATTCGGGCAGCTTATCTGGATTAAATTTTATAGCACAATCAGGGTTTATTACTATTTTAATTGATACGGATGGGAGTTTCTCTTGTGCAGATGAGGATCAAGAAACTTTAGAATATACAATTTCTGTTATGTCGTGTACTGTACCAACATATAACATAACATGGGATGGAGATTGCCAAAACAGTGCTGCTAACACTGGTAGTGTTACATTTAATGTTACTAACATGGGGAACAATACTAGTTTTACAATTGGTACAGGGAATCAAGTACAAACTGTAAACGCTGTTGGAAATTATACTTTCAATAACATTGCCAGAAATGTGAATGTTCCCTTCCAATTAAATATCGCTAGTGATTGTATAATTACTCGAAGCGTTAAAATAGAATGTATAACTGTAAATACCAGCTGTCAAGATGCCCAAACAATTGCGGTAGGAAATTCACCTTCTAGTAATTTAATGATAATAGACAATACTAACGGCGGTCCAAATACTGGAAATTGTGGCGGTAATACAGGTGTATGGGTTAAATTTACAGTTCCTGCTAATATTACGTCGGTTTTTGTTAGACAATTTGAGGTGTACACAGCAGATGCTTTAGAGGATGGTTTTGTTGTAGCCTATTCTGGATCATGCAGTAATTTAGTAGAAATAAGTTGTAACGATGATTATGAAAATGAGGATGATTGGTCTGATTATAGCTTATTTCCGTATTTTGAGATTACTAATTTAGTAGCTGGACAAGAAGTTTACCTTTTTGTAACTGGATATTTATCAGATGTGGGGCGTTCAGAATTAGCTGTTTGGAATTCGGCAGTTTTATCAACACCAGATTATTCTGTAACGAATCAACTTACGTTGTATCCTAATCCAGTTTCTGATGTATTAACAATTCAGTCGGATTTAGATGTTACTAATTTTGAAATATATAACGTTTTAGGTCAGCAAGTGATTTCAGGAAAAGATGCTACTCAAATAAACGTAAGTAATTTAAAACAAGGAACCTACTTGATAAAAGTAACGACTTCTAAAGGAATTGAAACTAAAAAGTTTATTAAGAAATAAATAAAAAAGGCTGTCCAAAATCGGGACAGCCTTTTTTTTATTTTAAATAGGTATCAAAATATTTTGCAATTTTAGCATTCATATGTACTCTATCTTTTCCTCTAACATTATGTTCGTGTGTTGGATATAAAAAATAATCCACCTGAACACCAGCTTTAATACAAGCCTCAATAAACTCCATTGAGTGTTGTTGTACAACCACTGGATCTTGCGCTCCATGAATAACCAATAATTCCCCTTTTAAGTTTTTAACTTTGTTAAGGGTAGATGTATTTTTGTAGCCTTCTGGGTTATCTTGTGGCGTATCCATGTAGCGTTCACCATACATAGCTTCGTACCATTTCCAGTCCATAACCGGACCACCAGCAACACCAACTTTAAATACATCATTGTGGTTTAACATTAACGAAGTTGTCATAAAACCACCATAACTCCATCCATAAACTCCAATTTTATCAGCGTTAACAAAAGGCAACGATTTTAAATAATTAACTCCTTGCATTTGATCTTCCATTTCTGCAACACCTAAATTTCGATGTGTTACGCGCGTAAAATCACGACCTCTAGCGTCACTACCTCTATTATCTAAAGTAAACACAACATAACCTTGTTGCGCCATGTAATAATCAAACATCCCAGCGCCACCTAACCAACGGTTTGTAACCAATTGTGCGTGCGAGCCACCGTAAACATAAATCATTACCGGATATTTTTTGTTCGCATCATAATCTGCAGGATAAATAATTCGTCCGTTTAAAGGTGTTTTTCCATCAGCCGAAGTTATTTTTACAAGTTCCATTTTTGGCATGTCAATTACTCCTTGTAGCGGATTTTTAGCCTCAACCAAAACGTTTGCTTTTTTACTTTTTACTGCAATAGTTTGTATTTTGTTTGGTGTAGTCGTGTTCGAATATTGATCTAAAATGTAACTACCATCCGAACTTAATGAGGCGTTGTGATACCCCGATACCGATGTTAATTGCGTAGTTTTTCCAGATGCAATATCCACACTAAATAACTGTCTATCCAAACCGTTATTTGTTATTCCAATGTACGAAATCGACTTTCCGTTAGCACTAAAACCTAAAGTTTTTTGAACAATAACGTCCTTATAACCTAGTTTTTTAATTAATTTACCCTCTGTATTATAAACAAACATTTGATTAAATCCTTCAACATCTGTTTGATAAATAAATTGCTTTGGGTTGTTTGGTAAAAACATTAAATCGTGCTGAGGCTCAACCCAAGTAGATAGTTTTTCTTCAAAAAGCGTTTTTACCAACTTTCCAGAAGTTGCATCATATTTGTTTAATTTTAAATGATCTTGTCCACGATTTAAAACTCCAACATAAACAAACTTTCCGTTGGCATCCCAAGTAACACTAGTTAAATATTGCTCCTTAGGCTCACCTGTTTGTAAAGTAACTTTTTTATCCGTTTTTAAATCATAAACAACCAAAGTAACCTCTTCCGACTTTTCTCCAGCCATCGGATATTTTGTATCTTTAATTGTAGCTACACGCGTATCCCATTGTGGTAACGGATAATTTGCCACCATGGTTTCATCTTTTCTGTAGTACAAAATCTTATCCTCAACTGGGCTCCACCACATTCCTTTATCAATACCAAACTCTTGACGGTGTGTATAATCAGAACCATTAACAATACCTAAATCCTGATCTAAAGTTACATTCTTAGTCACATTTTCCGCATTTGTGATTTTAATATTGTTACCATCCAACCAAGCCGTTAGGGTATTTGTTGCATTAACCGTTGCATTTTTTCCTTTCGCATCATACAACAAAGCCTTGTCAATATTTTTAGTACTCACATTGTAGTGTACCAAGTAATTTGTGTCAACTCCGTTGGTCTCAAATCGAATCACATCGGCACTTACCCACTCAAACGAATATGGAAACATACGAATAGCGAACTTATCTTGCGGAAATTTTTTACTTAAAGCCAATTCAATATCTGCTTTAGTCGCTATCGTTTCAGTAGTTTGTGTAACTACATTTTTACCCATTAAATTTTGATACGTATTATCCAAATACGTTACCGTATTCACGTCTTTTCTCCATTGTAAAGACACTAAATTCTCTGCCGATAGGCTTCGGCTTCCCAAAGTAGCCTCTTCAATCGTTAAATTACGTTGCCCAAAGCTAAAGCTAGCCGAAAGCATAAGTAGTAATATGGACGTTTTTTTCATAGTTTAAGTTTATTACATGGCTAATATAAAAATGTATTATAACATAATCAAAAAAAATATTTGGGCGTTGCCTGGTTTTACAACTGCCATTAAGCTGCAGTTGTAAAACCAAGCCGCGCTTTACGCACTCGCTCTTACGCCATTTCATTTTGTAAGGAGCTTAAACAATGCTTCAATCGCTAACGCGGGTTAAGTAAGTTATTGATAATTAGTTGTTTTTTCTGAAAATAGAATTGTTTTTGTATATTTAACTTGGTCACCAAAAAAATAAGTATGAAAAAAAATATTTTAATTCTATTTCTTTTAAGCGTTTCCTGTGCTTTTGCTCAAACGCAATCCTACAGATTCTCTAAAGATATTGAGCACGAAATTTTGCAAGATACCTTAAAACACATTGGACATCGCAGTCAATTAGGAGCAACAGCCTTATCAATTAGCGGATATCATAAAAAAGCCATTCAAGCTTGGGATCTTTATTTTGGACGCACAAAAGTATTAAAGGCGTCAGATTCCTTAACATTAAAAACATACCAAACACATCCTGCTAAAAAATATATTATTGATCAAGCAAAAAAAAGCAACATCACACTTATTAATGAGGCACATCACAATGCACAACATCGTGCTTTTGCTACCTCGTTATTAACCGATTTATATCAAAATGGCTACCGATATATTGGTATCGAAGCACTTGATAATTTGGCAAATTTTACAGATAATAAATTTGCTACCACTGCATCGGGCTATTATACTAACGAACCCGAGTTTGCAACCTTTATACGCAAGGCTTTAGCTTTAGGTTTTACTCTTTTTGCCTATGAGTCGGCAGGGAACGGTCCCGATCGAGAACAAGGTCAGGCCGAAAATATTAAAAAGTTTATGCAAAATAACACGCAAGGAAAGTATTTGCTTTATGTTGGCTACGAACATGCTTTTGAAGGGATTCACGAAACGTGGCAAAAGGCTATGGTACAGCGTTTAAAAGAATTAATAAATGAAGATGTCTTTACAGTTGATCAGGTTCAGTTTTTAGAACAAAGTACTCCGCAATTTACCCATCCGTATGTTGCTTATTTTGATCCAAAGGAGCCTGTGGTTTTATTTGATGAATTTGGTAAAACTGTAGGAGTAAAACGTAAAGAAGCTTATACAGATGTTAGTGTAATGCATCCGTTTACCAAATACAATCACAATAAACCTAATTGGTTGTTGGGTTACGGAAATAAAAAATGGTACAAAGTACCGGCAAAAAAACTAAAACATTTTTCGCAATTATTTTTGGTTTACCGAGAGGGTGAAGCTCGTGAAAATGGAATTCCGGTTGAGGTGGTCGAGGCTATTTCGACTCACGATTCGGTTATGTTTTTACTT
>CANRKI010000125.1 GCA_947631175.1 uncultured Flavobacterium sp. | reverse complement strand
TAAACGGATTCGATGTCGAAACCAAACTAACGTTTCCCAGAAATTGGGGTTTAGGAACGTCATCAACCTTAATAAACAACATTGCACAATGGTTTAAAATTAACGCGTTCGATTTGTTAGAAAATTCCTTTGGTGGTAGCGGTTACGACATTGCTTGTGCCCAAAACAACACGCCAATTACCTATCAAAAAACAAACGAAGAAGTTTTAGTAAATCAGGTACATTTTAATCCAACGTTTAAAAACAACATTTACTTTGTGTACTTAAATATTAAAAAAGACAGCAAAGATGCCATTGCAAATTTTAAACGCAAACAAAAGGATTTAAAAACCGAAGTGATCCAAGTTAGTAAAATGACCGAAACACTTTTAAAAACCGATAATTTAGCCGATTTTAAAGCTTTAATTAAACAATACGAACAAAACCTGAGTCAAGTTTTAGAAACACCAACCATACAATCCCAACTTTTTAGTGATTTTAATGGCGTTGTTAAAAGTCTTGGCGGTTGGGGCGGCGATTTTGTGATGGTAATTTCAGAAAACAATCCAACCGAATATTTTAAAAACAAAGGTTTTACAACCATTTACGCATACAACGATATGATATTAAATAACCAACCAGTCTAATTTTAGGCTGGTTTTTTTATGGATTATTGTTGGACGTTCCGCTGTTTTAATAAAGTTTAAACCAAACTTCGTAGCAAACACCAAAACAGCGTCGGGCTTTCGCAAGTCGCTTTAACTCCGTTACACTTCGTTAAGAGCTCCAACAATTGCTCTATCCCTAACGCAAAATAAAGAACGTTTTACAAAGCCAACATTTTTAAATATATGTTAAATTACATACAATAAAAACAATATAATTAGAAAAAATAAGTAAATTCAGTAAACCAATTACATATAACCAATCAATTATGAAACTAAAACTAATTCTATTTGTACTACTAATACAAGTTGCAAATGTATATTCACAAAAAGATTTAAAATTTTTAAAAGCGTTTACTAACGATATTATATTAGATAAAAATTATACTAAGTATAATGATTATATTGAGTACTTTAATGGATATGATAGTTTGGACCAGAGTAAAAGAATATATTAAATATATTGATATTTTAAAGACTATTCAATTTGGCAAATTAAAAAATTTAGAAACGAAAAGAAATATTAAAGTAATTAATGTTACAAATAAGGATTCACTGTTAAACGAAAAGTTAGATTTAGTAAAAAATGTAAAGCATAGTTATTATTTAATTTATAATAATAAAGATTATATTACGCATATTATTACTAATGAACATAGCAAGATTATATCCTATTATTCAGATATTATATTACGAAAAGGTCAAGAAAACGAAAATCAAATTAAACCTGAACCTTTTTATTTAGATAAAGATTTAAAATTTCTATTTAAAGATTAATTCTTTTTAATTAACCGTAAACCAATATTTAATGAAACTAAAACTAATTCTATTTATACTATTAATACAAGGTGTTAATTCGTATTCCCAATCGGATGTGAAATTTTTAAAAGCGTTTACTAACGATATAATTTTAGATAAAAATTATGCTAAGTACAAGGATTATATTGAGTATTTTAATGGGTATGACAGTATTAATGAAGATTATGAAAAATATACTAAAGAAATATTTAAACTTTATTTTGCTGAAAAAAATATTCCGAAAACAAATAGAAATATTAAAGTAATTAATGTTACAAACAAGGATTCATTGTTGAACGAAAAATTAGATTTAGTAAAAAATGTAAAACATAGCTATTATTTAATTTATAATAATAATGAGTATATAACACATCTAATCACTAATGAAAATGGCAAAATTATATCATATTATCCTGAAATTATAATAATTAAAGGCAACCAAAATGACCGTAAAATTAAACCACGACCTTTTTATTTAACGGAGGATTTAAAAAATAAAATAAGAAATTAATTATTTATAGTGAAATACATGTTAAAATAAACGCGTGTAGTTGTATTTGCAACTTCACGCGTTTTACATTAAAAATAATATAAATAGATTATTGTATTTACTTCTCGATACAAAATTCACTGCATTTCATTACGTGAATTCAACTCGAAGTGACAAGATCTTGATTTAATTAAGTAATCTACAATATTCCTTTTTCTTTTTTTTCATTTTTTCGTCGGATCGAGTGATTTTTGAGGAACGAAAAAATTGTATCGAGATCTTACTTCTCGATACAAAATTCACTCCATTTCATTACCTGAATTCCACTCGAAGTGACAAGTTGTTGATTTGATTTATTCTCTTTCTTCTTTATTCTATTCTCTATATTCTAATTTCTATATTCTATATTATATTCTCTCTCAAATCCGTTGCGTTAGGGATTGTAGTGGCATCCTTTTAATTGGTTACTGAGGTTCTCGAAGTACCAATTAAAAGATATAACGAAAAGCCCGCCGCACCATGAAATGTGCGGAACGCCCAAATTATAATTTTAAGTTTAAAGCAAAAAAAAGTCCAACATTTTGTTGGACTTTTATATTTATTTGTAGTGATATACTATCTAAAAATATATCTATTATCTTCAATTTTAGCAGCATTTTTTAAAGATGAATATGCTCGAGCTGAAGCAGCACCTCTAACTTGTTGATTTAATTGAGTTACTTTAGTTTTAGCATCCGCTAATGGAGTTGCTTGGTTTACTGTTTTTGTTTTTACAACATAAACACCATTGTTTCCTTCAACAACCTCAGAAACTTTACCAGCTTCTAACCCTAATGCTTTCCCAATTACTTTTGGTTCTCTACCTAATCCAGGAATATTTGGATTTGCTAAGGTTAAGTTTTCTGCAGTTTGAACTGAGGCTTGTGCTTTTTGTGCCATTTCTTCTAAGCTAGATCCAACTAATTTTGCTTTTAAAATAGTCGCTTTTTTCTCGTTACGAATAATTGGCTCAACAAATTGTTTCGCTTCTGAAACCGACATTAATTTGTCGTCGTTTTTATTTATTAATTTAACAATAACTTGACCTGCAGTTGTATCAAACTTTTTAACTGTTTCAACAGCTGTTCCTTTTTGGAATGACCATTGAACAATTTCTCTGTTTGCTCCTAAACCAGCAATCATTTCGTCATTATGTCTAACTGTAACAGGAGTAACAGCTAATTTATATTTTTTAGAAACATCTTCTAATTTAGCACCTTCTGTAGCTTCAGATAATACTAAGTTAGCTGTTCTAAATAATTCGTCTTGTGTAGCAGATGAAGGTTGAACTTTTCGTGCAATAGATGCTAGTTGCATACCATCATATAAATCGTCCACTTTTATTACGTGATAACCAAAATCTGTTTCTACAACTCCTGTAGCACCCACTGGGTTGTTAAATAAAAATTTATCAAATTCTGGTACCATTTGTCCTTTTTGTACATTATCGTAAACTCCGCCTGTTTGTTTAGACCCTGGATCATCTGTATTTTGCATAGCTAACATTGCAAATGATGCTGGATTTTTACGAATCTCTGCTAATAACTCATCAGCTTTAGCTTTGGCTTCTTCTTTAGTACGTGTTGGAGCTCCTGCAGGAGATTTAGCTTCTGTATGACCAATTAAAATGTGACTAACTTTTGCAGTAGCTCCTTTTTTAGCAGCTAATTTTCTTGTTAATACAGAGTATCCGTTATAGTCGTATGGACCATAAACTTCTCCAATAGCGATATCAGCAATTTCTTGTTGGAATTCTAATGGTAAATCAGATTTAGAAACAAAAGAAGAATCGTAAGGGACTTCTGAATTTGCGTTTACAAATTCTGCAACATTAGCAACAGTTCTAAATGAATCTTGTGTTTCGTTTGCTCCAGTTTCTTCATTATAAACAACTTTACCATTAAGTAAATCTTGCATTTCTGTTTTTACCTCTTCAATATCTTTATCAGATGGTTTGTTTTCGATAAAAACATATTCAAATTCTCTTGATGGTTCCGCTTTAAATAAGTTTGGATTCTTTTTAATGTAAGCAGCTACGTCAGCATCTGAAATTAGAGCTTGCTCATCAGGAATTGTTGTATATTGTAAAGTTACATAGTCAAAATCTACATTAGTAGCTTCTGCTTTATTAGCAACTTCAGCATCAAATTTAGTTGTATAAACAGCTGATTTGATTAATGAGTTATACATTTGCTCTTTCGCAAATTGCTCTAACTGGTTTTCGTATGCTAACCAACCTTGCCATTGTTCAGGGTTAGTTTTACGCATTGTAGCTAAAAACTCATTAAATTTATTGATATCAAAAATACCTGCAGCGTTTAAAAACTGTGGATTTTGTGTAAATGATGGTTCGTTTTTAATGATATTTAATAATTGGTCTTTCCCAATTTTGATACCAATTTTTTCGAATTCTTCACCTAAAATATGAGCTTTAACTTCTTGTTCCCAAATTGAGTTCGAAACTTGCATACCTGTTTGTTGCCCGTTGCGCTCCATATTACTTACTTTAGCTAAAAAGTCTTGCGCTAAAATATCTTCACCGTTTACACTACCGATGTAACGTGATGTTGAGTCAAATCCTCCGCTTTGGAAAATGTCTCCAATAACGAAAGCAGCTAAACCTACACCTATTGCACCTACAAGTAAAACAGAATTTTTTCTAATTTTTGATAAAACTGCCATTTATGTGTGTTATATTTTTTTTCAGTGAGCGAAAATACAATTATCTGTTAAATAATAAAATTTTCACGTTATGATTTTTAATACTTTGTTTATTTATTTTTATTTTGTTGTTCTTTTATCTTTTTTATGTGTCGTAATCTAAAAATAAACATGAATATTCCGACAGCTGTAAAAGCTACTGACATGATGTAATTTTCACCTTTGTTAAATTTCTCAACACTATCAAGTGCAAATAAAATTGCAAGTAATAGGTATAGATAAGGGATGTATTGTACTACTTTAATCATATATCGCTTGGTTTTGAGTTTTTATATTCTCCTGAATTTTGTTGTGCATTAAATATTTTAAAGTCTCTACTAAAGTCTGCACCTGGTCCTTCAATAAAACTTCCGTTTTCATCTTTAAATTTAAAATGTTTTTCGGTAAAAAACCAATCTGCTTTTTGATCGTAAAAAAGTTGGTCTGTTGTAAAAACTTTACCGTCATGCGTTGTAATTACAACACTATCTAGTAATTCGATCAAATTATTTTTAGTGTGAGATATGGCATATTTAGATACGACATAGTTTTCTTGATTTTGTGTGTCAAATACCGTAAGGTTTATTCCTTTAGGAAACTCGACAAAAGCGTATTTCGCATTACTATAATCTTGCATTATATCGCTTAGTAATATCGCTGTTACTTTTCCAGAATCTGTGTATTTTAAATTGATATGCTCAGCTTCTGTTTGTGGTAAAAAACTTACAGACGTTAGTTTATCTATTTCGTTTTTATTGTTATCACACGATAAAAATACAGTCACGGTAAATACCGTGACCAATATACATGTAATATTTTTAACTAGCGTTTTCACTATTAATAAAATTTAACTTTTTGGAACCATCTATCGTTAAATGATATACCTAAAGTAACCATAAAATAATTTTCTTTTACTAAACCAGCGTTAGATGTTCCGCGTTTTCCGTACTCAAAACCAATGTTTAAGTTCGAAAAATTATAACCTAGTGGTAAACCAAGACCTGCAGTTACCGCCATATCATCAATTTTTTCGCCTTTAATTTCCATTCCTGTATTTTCGTAGCGTAAACCAGCTCTGTACGTAACACGACTAAAGTAGCTGTTAAACGAGTTGTATTTTGGAACGTAGTACCCTCCTAAAGTAAGTTTAGAACTCGAATTGTATTTTAAATCCGTAATATTTAAACTTTCGTACGTTTCTTGTGCATCAGCTAAAGTTGCTTGCGCTCCAATCATCCATTTGTTTAATTTTCCTATCGATGTACCAAAGCTGTACGTCATTGGCATTTTAAATTTACTATCAGCTACATCAATATTTCGATCTTCAATTGTAATTTCGCTGCCTGCGGTTCCTAAAACTATAGTTCCTATTTTTCTTTCGTGGGTACTATTTAAGTTTGCTTGTGGCGAAAAAGTAAGTGCCGAATGCACATCTAAATTTTTAATTTTTGTTTGATACATTGTACCAAAATTAAACGCTAATCCAGAGTTGTTTGTCTCGTTTATAGAACGGCTAATATATTGTACACCTTGCGTAGCAAGTAATGTTCTATTTTCTATTTTACCAAAATAGTATTGCGCATCAAAACCAAAGCTTAATTTTTTAGTTACTTTATAAGATGCACCTAAATACACTTTATTTAAACCGCCTTTACCTTTTGATTGTGTAGATTGTTGCTCGTCGCCAAACATATTACTAGATACCACTTGATAACCTACCGATGTGTATGGCATTAAACCAAAGCTAATTCCCATTTTTTTACCTGCTGGGAAAGCAACTGCTAAATAGTCTAAACTTGTTTTACTAGCATTTTCGCTTACTAAATCCGTTTTAAAATTATAAGCTGTATGACTTGCTCCAATAGAGAACGTAGTTAATGCCAAGTCCGAATACGAAGCTGGGTTTGATAAATTTAAATGAATACTATCACCTACAACGCTCAATCCGCCCATAGCTCTATGTTCATTCGCTCCTTTAAATTTTTGATCACCTAAACCATAAAATGAATAGGGAGAACCTGTATTCTCTTGTGCAGAAGCCGCTACCGTACATAGCATGCTTAAACTAAAAACAATTTTTTTTATCATTTACGTATTGATATATATTCGTGTAGTTGTTTCAAACTTTCTATTAAGAAGTTTGGATTGGCAAATATGGTATTTTTTATTTTTTTAGACAACATTTCTGCGTCGCCTCCTGTTAAAATTATGGCTAAATTAACGAATTGTTTCTCATATTCAGTAATAAAGCCTGTAATTTCATTAACAAATCCGTTAACTACCCCAGAATGAATTGCTTCTGGTGTCGAATTTCCAATCAATCCATCCGGTTCTTTATAGTTTAATAATGGTAATTTTGCTGTATAAGCATGTAACGATTCGTAGCGCAAACGCAATCCTGGTGAAATACCACCTCCTAAATACGTATCATCAGCCGTAATAAAATCGTACGTAATACACGTTCCTGCATCAATAACCAATCGATTTTGTTTAGGATATTTTAAAACGGCACCTGCGGCAAGCACCATTCTGTCCACTCCTAAAGTTTTAGGTGTAGCATATAAATTATCGAAAGGTAGATTTGTTTCCGAGTTTATGACCGTCAAAATACTATGTTCTTCCAAAAATTGAACGATTTGATCTTCCAATTTTCCTACACTAGAGAGTACGGTATGTGTGATTTTAGAATAATTTTGAAAAATTTTTAAAATTTCTTCAAAAAAAAATTCTGCATTAAAGGCAGTATTAAATACAATAGCATCCTGCTCATACACAAATACTTTGGTGCGGGTGTTTCCCACGTCAATCACTAATAACATCCTGTTTTTTTTAGTTCCTCAAAGATATAAATACATTTTTTTATTTCACTAAGTTTGCAGAAATGAAATTTCGTACTATATTTGCACTCGCAATAACAAAGTAGTTAACGCAAGCTTACTGGTACCTTAGCTCAGTTGGTAGAGCAACGGACTGAAAATCCGTGTGTCCCTGGTTCGATTCCTGGAGGTACCACCACTTTTAAGTAAAATATTTTATTGGTACCTTAGCTCAGTTGGTAGAGCAACGGACTGAAAATCCGTGTGTCCCTGGTTCGATTCCTGGAGGTACCACTACTTTAATAAGTAAATATTTTACTGGTACCTTAGCTCAGTTGGTAGAGCAACGGACTGAAAATCCGTGTGTCCCTGGTTCGATTCCTGGAGGTACC
>CANRKI010000124.1 GCA_947631175.1 uncultured Flavobacterium sp. | reverse complement strand
CTGTACTATTATATATACGTAATGTAGTGGCGGCACGCCCAAATTAAAAATAGAGTTCTGGGAATAGAACTCTATTTATTTTTTGAAGGTATTTTTGAGTAATAAAACCAATGACTTTAATTGATTTTTGTTAATGTGGGAGTTTATCTTTTATTATTCCGTAGAAAAAAGTTCCGACTAACGCACTTAAAATAACTAATCCAAACATCCATAATCCTGAGCCAAGCATTACAAATATTGGTCCGGGACATGCTCCTACTAATGCCCAACCAAGTCCAAATGCGATTCCGCCAAGTAAGTAGCGCGCAACTGATTTGTTTTTGGGCTGGATACAGATTGGGTTTCCGTCGCAATCGGTAGCGTTTGATTTTTTAAGGAAGTTGATTCCGATTAATCCAACAATAAGAGCTGAACCAATGAAACCGTACATGTGAAAGGATTGGAAATGGAACATTTCGAAAATTCTGAACCAACTTGCTGTTTCGGCTTTGTACATAACGATTCCGAAAGCTATACCTAATAATATGAATAGTAATTTTTTCATTTTTTTAAAATATTAAAGGGAAAATTAAATGAACCATAATTAAACCGCCAACAAAAAATCCGATTACAGCAATTAACGACGGAAGTTGTAAATCACTCAGTCCTGATATAGCGTGGCCAGAAGTACAACCACCTGCATAACGTGACCCAAAACCTACTAAAAAACCACCGATACTTACAATAAGAAAGTTTTTTAGGCTTAGGATTTGAAATATTTCTGTTGGAAAATATGATTTCCCAGCACTATCAAATCCCATATTTTTTAAACTTTCAATAGTTTCTGTAGTCAGTTGTGGAATTTGATTGTTAGCTAAATAATGACTTGCTAAATAACCACCTATAATAGCTCCGAACAGGAATAAAAGATTCCAGGATTGTGATTTCCAATCAAAATTAAAAAATGACACTTTTTTACCAGCACCACAAGCAGAGCAAAGCGTTCTGAAGTTGGAAGAGAAACCAAAGCTTTTTCCTAAATAAATTAACAAAAGCATTATTATAGCAATTAATGGTCCTCCGACATACCACGGCCAAGTTTGATATATTATTTCCATAATTAAATTTTTATGCAAATATGTAGCATTAAAAAAATATAGTTCGTAACCTTTGTTACATAGCTTTTATAAATAAAATCCCATTAAATTTATCAAAAGACGAAGTATTATAGTTAGGATTTAACACAGAACTTTTGAGATTGTTTTGTAATTTGCGGCTCTATAATTTTATACTAAACTGCTTATATCTTTAAGTTTTAAAGTCGATTATTTAAAATTTCAAATTAAAGCAATCCGATTAATTTTATGAATGAAATAAAAATAGCATCAGCCGTTATATTAAGTAACAACAACGAATTGTTGTTGGTTCGTAAAAAGGGTTCTACCTATTTTCAGTTAACAGGAGGAAAAATAGATCGCAACGAAAATGAAAGCGATACCGTAATTCGAGAAGTTTTAGAAGAGGTTGGTTTGCGATTGCAAGCATCGGATTTAGATTTTTTGGGACAACATCAAACTACGGCTGTAAACGAAAAAAACACGTTAGTAACTGGTTTTATATATCAAGTTACTTTACAAGATAATTTTATTCCTAAAATCGCGAATGAAATTGAAGAATTCGCTTGGTTAAATTCTGAAAACTACAACAAATACAAATGGGCACATTTAGCTGAAGAATTTGTTTTGCCTATTTGTAAAAAATTATGGAACATAAAATAAAAGACTACTAATTTATTATGAAATACTTTTTAGCCTATTTACTTTTTTTTACCACTTTTTTAATATCTGCGCAAAAAAACATTTTAAGCGGTCAAGTTACAGATAGAGAAACCGGAAAAAATATTAACGGAGTAACTGTAGAACTTGTTGGAACAGCAGCGACTACCTCAACCAATACAAACGGAAGCTATAAATTAGAAATTGCGACAGGGAATTATACTTTACAAGTTTATCATCCGGAATATTCAGTATTTAAAACTTCAATCTTTATAGATAACAACAAAACGCAAAACATCCAATTAGCTTCTCTTTTTTCAGAATTAGACGAGGTTATCATTGACGCAACAGCCACAAAAGCGAATATTGAAAAGGCAGAAATGTCGGTTAACAAACTTACTGCTGCCGAAATTAAAAAAATGCCCGTTGTTTTAGGTGAACCCGATTTGGTTAAGGCTTTATTACAATTGCCTGGAGTTACCAACTCGGGCGAAGGAACTTCTGGATTTAATGTACGTGGAGGCGGATCGGATCAGAACTTAATTTTGGTCGATCAAGCTACGTTGTACAACTCGTCACATTTGTACGGCTTTTTCTCGGCTTTTAACACCGATGCTATTCGTGATTTAAAACTTTATAAAGGTGGAATTCCGGCACGATTTGGCGGTCGCGGTTCATCGGTTTTAGACATTCAGCAACGTACAGGAAGCAAAGAGGATTTTAAAGTAAATGGCGGAATTGGGCTTTTATCTTCAAGGTTATTAGCTGAAGGTCCGATTGTAAAAGATAAAACTTCGTTTTTAATCGCTGGTCGCGCTTCGTATGCACATTTATTTTTAAAATTTACAGATAAAAAAGACAACACCGCCTACTTTTATGACTTAAACACAAAGCTTGATCATAAGATAAATGATAAAAACAGCTTGTCGTTCACTGGTTATTTTGGTCGAGATGTTTTTAAATTTAATGATACTTTTGATAATGCTTACGGCAATATTTTAGCTAATTTACAATGGAAATCTAAGTTTAGTGAAAATGTAAACTCAACCATGTCCGCTATTTATACAGATTATGTTTATGGATTAAATCTTGGATTTGTAGGTTTTGATTGGAAATCTGGAATTACAAATTATGCCTATAAATGGGATATTGCGCAAACTATTAATCAAGAGGTTGAAATTAAATATGGACTAAATAGCACGTATTATAACTTTAATCCTGGGGTTATTGAACCTGACTCGCCAGAATCTTCTATCAACTATTATAAAATTCCAAATAAATACGCTTTTGAAAATGCTGTTTATGCAGAGTTGGAACACAAAATACTTAAAAAATTTAATGTAAACTACGGTGTTCGTTGGAGTTCGTTTTTTAGATTAGGATCAGAAACAATCAATCAATATCAAAACAACCAAGCTGTAATTTTTAATTCGCAAACAAATACTTATAGCGAAGGCGCTGCAATTGGAACAAAGACCTACAAATCGAATCAAGTTATCGACGATTTTAATTATTTAGAACCACGTGCAGCAATAAGTTATGTTATTAACGAAAATCATTCGGTTAAAACCAGCTACAATCGTATGGTGCAATACATTCATTTAATTTCGAATACAACAGCAGCAACACCTTTAGATATTTGGGCGCCAAGTGGTAATTTAATTAAACCGCAAATTATTGATCAATATGCCATTGGTTATTTTTCTAATTTACTAGATAATTCATATTCTTTAGAAATAGAAACATATTATAAAAACGGTAAAAATAGATTGGATTATATTGATGGAGCCGAGCTTATTGGAAATCGAAATATTGAACAAGTTTTACTTAACGGCAAAACTCGAGCGTATGGTTTAGAGATTTTACTTCGAAAAAATAAAGGAAAATTTAACGGCTGGATAGCCTACACATTGGCTCGATCAGAACAGCAAACAAAAGGTCGAAACGCTTTTGAACCTGGAATTAACTACGGAGAATGGTACAAAACGCCACACGATCGCTTACACGATTTATCGGTAGTTGGAAATTATGAATGGAATGATAAGTGGACATTTAGTGCTAATTTCACGCTACAATCGGGTCGACCGGTAACTTATCCAGTTGGTCAATATACTATAGACGGAATTGTGGTACCTCGATACGAAAAGCGTAACCAAGATAATTTGCCTACTTTTCATCACCTAGATATTTCGGCAACCTACAAACCAAAATCAAACAAACGTTTTGAACGTGAATGGGTTTTTGGAATTTACAATTTATACAATCGAAAAAATGCAGCTTCTATAACTTTTAGAGAGAACGAAGATTTTAGAGGACAAAACGAAGCGGTAAAACTTTCTATTTTTGGAATTATTCCAAGTGTAACGTACAACTTTAAATTTTAATTCATGAAAAACATTTTAAAATATATAATGCTATTCGCACTTGGTTTTGGATTTTTAAGTTGCGAAGACGTAGTCGAATTAGACTTACAAACCGCGCCAGAAAAATTAGTTATCGATGCTTTTATTAAAGTTGATATTACTCAAAACAACGATCAAACTATAAAGCTATCAAAAACTAGAGCATTTTACAGCAATACAAATATTCCGGTTTTAAACGCACAGGTTTGGATTACCGATAATTTAAATAACCGTTACGATTTTTACGATAACAGCCAAAATGGAAACTATGTGGCTACAAATTTTGTAATGGATTTAAACAATTTTTACACATTAAATGTTTTGGTTGATACTGAATTATATCAAGCTACTGCAAACTTTTTTAACACACCAAATATTGATGAAGTAGAACAAAATCCAAACGGCGGTTTTAGCGGAGAAGACTTAGAAATTAAAATTTGGCATAATGACAATATTGCAACGGCAAATTATTATCAATTGATAGAAAACAGCACCAATTATCCGGAATATAAATTAAGTAGCGACGAATTTTATAACGGAAATCGAAATTCGTTTTTAATTTTTGATGATGAACTAGAAAGTGGCGATTCTTTTGAGGTGGTTTTGTCTGAAGTTTCGAGAGAATATTATGAGTATATGAATCGTATTTTATCAGTTTCGCAAAATTCTGGCAATCCGTTTGCCTCGCCAATTGGAGAAATTAGAGGCAATATACTTAATGTAACAAATCCTGAAAATTATCCTTTGGGATATTTCAGTTTACAAAATTTAAAAGAACAAACCGTCATTGTAGAATAAAAAAAAAAAGGAGGTGATACCACTCCCCTCCTTTAAATTAACTACAAAAACATCTTTTTTACTACAAAACTGATGTGAAGCAAATTTATAAAAATATTCTTAATAATTACGATTTTAGAAATTAAATAACATTTATTTGATTTTTTAAAAACATTTTAATACTTTTTCTATGACAGATATAAAAAAAAGGCAAGCAATACTAATAGGCAATGGCGATTTAAACATTACAAATCTAATTGAAACTTATTATGACACTACACAATTAATTATCGTTTTAGATGGTGCCATTGAAAAAGTACAACATTTTAAAAAGATAAAGCCTCAGGTATTGTTAGGTGATTTTGATCGAGGTTTTGTAATTGAAACTTGGAAAGAAAAGTATCCCGATTTACAAATTATTCATGCGCCAGATCAAGAAAAAACAGATTTTGAAAAAGCGATTGAATATCTCATCGAAAATAAATTCACAAGTATTATTGCATTAGGAATAACCGGAAAAAGGATGGATCATACCTTTAACAACATTTCATCTTTAGCAAAATATAATCAACTTATAGACATAAAAATTATTGATCCACATTCTATTATTTACTGTATTGATGAACAAAATGTTTATGTAAAGAGATTTGAGAAGGATAGTATTATTTCTTTACTACCAATAGGTACGGTCAAAGGGATTTCGACCGAAAATTTAGTATATAATTTAACCAACGAAGATTTAGAACTTGGTGTAAGAACCGGAAGTAGTAATGCTGTTTTGGAGAAAGGCGAGGTTAAAATTACAATTAAAAAAGGAAAGCTTCTTGTAATGGAGTGTAACGATTAAAAATAGAAAAAGGAAGTCTTATTGAACTTCCTTTTTCTATTGAAAAATAAACTATTAAAGTTTTCCTTCAATTTCTTTTTTATATTTCATAAGTAAAGCTCTAGCCATACCTAGGTTAGTTTTATTTCCATCAACAGCTAAATAAACCATGTATTCACCTGTTTCAGATATCGAAATAAAATGGATTTGAGAAGTTAAGGTAATCATAATATCCTCAATCTTTTGTCCCTCCTGGCCTAACACTTTAATAGCATTCATTTTGGCTTTCGCTACTTCCAAGTTAAATACCGATGCTAAATCCGGATCGAAATCTGGCTGTGCAGAATATGAACCAAAAGATACACCAGATTTAATTTCAACTACTGCAACTGCAATAAAACCTGGAATATTATTTTTAACATCATTGATGAAATCATCTAAAAATTGTCCCATAATTTTTTTTTATTAAATTTATTAATCTTAAAATGAATGTTTTTAATTATATATCACTATGCAAAACGATATTCAAATACATTTTATTGTTTCAACAACCTTGTATTTTATAATATTTTTTTTACAGCATAACTTTTAAACATTAAGTTAATAAAAAAATCTACAATCAAATAGTTTTAGACAAAAACCTATTTCATTGCAAATCTCATAAGCATACCGATATAAAAATAAATTTTACTCAATAATTTTAATTAAAATAGCAATACATTTTAGTGTGCAAATATATATTTTTTTTATCTTATTATGATGTTGCTACTAATTTATTTTTTGTAAATATTTAGTACACCTCTATTTAATTTAAATTACTCTTAAAAAAACTATTCGTAATTTTGTAAAAAATCAGAATAATGAAATTTCAAGTTGTCTCTGCATATAGTCCTAAAGGCGATCAACCCGAAGCGATACAAAAACTTAGCGATGGTATTTTAAATGGTGAAAAATACCAAACTCTACTTGGAGTTACTGGTTCAGGTAAAACCTTTACCGTAGCCAACGTTATCGCACAGGTGAATAAACCTACACTTATTTTAGCACATAACAAAACTTTAGCGGCTCAATTATATCAAGAATTTAAAACTTTCTTACCTAATAATTCGGTGCAATATTTTGTTTCATACTACGACTATTATCAGCCTGAAGCATACATTCCTGTAACGGGAACTTACATTGAAAAAGATTTATCAATTAATGATGAACTCGAAAAAATGCGTTTAAGTACAACCTCAGCCCTACTATCTGGTCGCAGAGATATTGTTGTTATTGCATCTGTTTCGTGTTTGTATGGTATTGGTAATCCAATTGAATTTCAAAAAAACGTAATTTCTATACATAAAGATCAAGTAATTCCGCGCACTAAACTTTTACATCGTTTGGTACAAAGTTTATATTCCAGAACACAAGCAGATTTTACACCAGGAACCTTTAGAATTAAAGGAGACACAGTCGAAATTTATCCAGCTTACGCCGACGATCCATTCAGAATTCATTTTTTTGGAGATGAAATTGAAGAGATTGAAGCCATAGATCGCATCACCAATAAGCCAATCGAAAAATACGAACGATTAAATATATATCCAGCAAACATGTTTGTCACCTCTCCAGATGTATTACAAGGAGCTATTTGGGAAATTCAACAAGATTTAGTAAAACAAGTGGATTATTTTAAATCCATCGGAAAACATCTAGAGGCTAAACGATTAGAAGAACGTACAAATTTTGATTTAGAAATGATTCGCGAATTGGGATATTGTTCTGGTATCGAAAACTATTCACGCTATTTAGATCGTCGTTTAGCTGGCACACGTCCCTTTTGTTTGTTAGATTATTTTCCAGAAGATTATTTAATGGTAATCGACGAGTCCCACGTAACTGTTTCGCAAGTTCACGCCATGTATGGTGGCGACAGATCACGAAAAGAGAATTTGGTTGAATACGGCTTTCGTTTGCCCGCTGCTATGGACAACAGACCGTTAAAATTTGAAGAATTTGAATCTTTACAAAATCAAGTTATTTATGTATCTGCAACACCAGCCGATTATGAATTAAAACAATCCGAAGGTGTTTATGTAGAACAAGTTATTCGACCAACTGGTTTATTAGATCCTATAATCGAGGTTCGCCCGTCACAAAATCAAATTGATGATTTAATTGATGAAATACAAGTTAGAGCCGAAAACGATGAGCGCGTTTTAGTTACTACATTGACCAAGCGTATGGCAGAAGAGT
>CANRKI010000123.1 GCA_947631175.1 uncultured Flavobacterium sp. | reverse complement strand
ATGCTACATCATATTTTACTTTTCTTGCCATAAAAAATGCCCCCAAAAGTGTCTAACTTTTTGGGGGCAGTGTATTATCAGTTGCTTTTTTGTTTTTAAAAAAATATTTAATGTACTTTCCAACCTTTTTAGTTTTAAATACGTCTATATAATAAAGACCAATCTAGTACTACAATGAAAATTGTTTCGATACATAAAAACGATCTCGAATTAATTACGCTTGCCGCTTCTAATAACAGAAATGCGCAGCAAGCTATTTACGAGAAGTTTTCGCCAAAAATGCTCAGTATATGCCGACGTTATTTTGCCGATATTTATTTAGCCGAAGACGCCATGATTCAAGCTTTCTTAAAGGTTTTTTTAAAACTAAATACCTACGATGCAAACGGTAGCTTTGAAGGCTGGATAAAACGAATTGTTGTAAATGAATGTATTGATCAACTTCGAAAAAGTAAATTAGAAACTGTTTTTGAGGAATTGGAAGTTGTAAGTGAAACGCATACAGATATTGATACGATTTACGACGCAGATCAAATACAATATCATATTGATACTTTACCAGTAGGATGTAAAATGGTTTTTAACCTTTATGCGATTGAAGGGTTTAAGCATCAAGAAATAGCCGAAATGCTAAATATTTCCGTAGGAACATCAAAATCACAATTGGCTTATGCTCGAAATCAATTAGCAAAAGCACTAAACAAAGACAAAAGCTATGAAACCGGACTTGCATAACAATACAAACATAAAACAAGTTTTTGAGGATAGAGAAATTTCTCCATCAGCAAACTCTTGGAACAAATTAGCAAATTTGTTAGACGAGCAATTGCCAGTTCCAGAACAGCAAATAAGTATAGTCAATAAATCAAAAACAAACTACAAATATCTGTTAGGGATAGCAGCAGTTTTACTATGTGTTTTTGGTTTTTCTTTTTGGACGCTTAATGATATTGATAATTCTCAATTTGTAAACGAATCGGAAATTGGAATAGTAAATAACGAAATTTCTACTCCAAAAAAAGTTTTAGAGAACGAATACACAAACGACTATCAATTAACAAATACAGTCAAATCCAATCAAATACATAAAACAAAAAATACCAATTTAGAAAAAGCTAAGCTTGCGGCTGTAGTTCCCGATTTTGATGAGGCAAAACCCAAAACCGAGTTAAAAAAAACAGATACAATTTTACCAACTGTAATTGTAAAATCCAGTGACAAAATTCATATTGCCTGGGATAACAAAGAATCAGAACAAATTAATGTTAATCCTAACAATTTACTGCGAAATGTAGAACGTGAGTTAATAAACGAGCACGTAGAAACCGAATTGAACAAACCTAGAGATCGTTTCGAACAAATTAGAATGGCACTTTCTAACAGAAATTACGAAGAATAATCATCAATCAAAAAACAATAGTTATGTTTAAAATTTTATTATGGGCTATAAGTATAATTTTACTTATGGTTAGCCAAAGTTACGCGCAAAATGTTCCAAATCATGATCGAATTAAAACCGAATTAGAACAAATTGACAAAAAGGTTTTGGAGTATAAAGACTCTTTAAAAAACGAAATAAATTACATTTGGTCGTTAGAAGATGCTAAGCAAATTACCTCTGAACAAGCCGCGTTTAAGAAGGATTCCGTTGCAAATGTATATGCCGAAAAAATAAAAAATTCGGTGGCAATATCAGAACACAATATTTCTACAGAAATTAGACAGCGTGTTGACGATATTATTAATAATAAAAAAAGTAATGGGGCTTTATTAATCGATCATAAAGGAGTTAGAATTGAAACAGATAATGATTCTATAAACCGTAAAAAGGGAATTTATACCGCTTTCGAGAACGGCGAATACAAAAAATATCGATCAGAAAAACGTACAACCTCGCAATTCGTTTTCGCTTTTGGTTTTAACAGTCTAGAAATTGATGGCAATATTAAAACTAATGAGTTTACGCCTTTTCGCTCTATGTTTTACGAGTTGGGCGCAACATACAACACTCGAATTTTAAAAGAGAGTTCACTTTTACACCTAAAATATGGCGCAAGTTTCATGATTAACAAACTTAGCGCGACCAACGATCGCGTATTTTCACGCGACACTAACGGACAATACGCATTAACAAATACCGGAATTGACTACGACAAAAACATGTTCAGAAACTCCTATTTAGTTGTTCCTGTACATCTAGAATTCGACTTTTCAAAAAAGAAATATTCCGAATCATTAAATAAAACCTTTTTTAAATCTCATCAATCTGCCCGTTTTGGAATAGGTGGTTTTGTAGGAACACATTTACAAACATTGTATAAAAACAAATGGGAAGAAGCTGGTAAAAATCACAAAGAAAAATACTCGAGCAGCTATAACGTCGAAAAATTTATTTACGGTTTAAGCGCTTACGTGGGCTACAAAGAAACCAGTTTATACGTAAAATACAACTTAAACAGCATGTTCAAAAATCAAGCAATCGATGCCAACTTAATTTCAATAGGAATTCGTAAAGACTTCAATTAAATCTCAAAATAAAGTTAGTTAAATTCACCCCAAGCTATTAAGTTTGGGGTTTTTTATGGCGTTCCGTGTACAAAAACTCCTATGTCGTTTTTTACACGTCGCGTGTTTCGCACTCGCTCTTTTTAATTTCGTTTCACTACATTAAAAAGGAGCTCAAACAAAGCTGCACCCGCTAACGCAGCTCCGCAATTTAAAATCAAACTTCAAAATAAAATGAGTATTTTTGTACAATAACAATTGTTTTACATGATCACGCAAGCAACCATAGATAAAATTTTTGAAGCCACTCGAGTAGAGGAGGTAATCGGAGACTTTGTTCAGTTAAAAAAAGCAGGAAGTAATCTAAAAGGTTTAAGTCCCTTTTCGAGCGAAAAGTCGCCATCATTTATGGTTTCGCCTGTAAAACAAATTTGGAAAGATTTCAGTTCTGGAAAAGGCGGAAACGCCATTTCCTTTATCATGGAACACGAGCATTTTACCTATCCAGAAGCGTTACGTTATCTAGCAAAAAAATATAATATTGAGGTTGAAGAAACACAACAAACAAACGAACAGCTAGAACAAGCTAACGAAAAGGAAAGTATGTATTTAGTTTCGGAGTTTGCAAACCAATATTTTCAAAATATACTATTAAATCACGACGAAGGTAAAGCAATTGGTTACACGTATTTTAAAGAACGTGGCTTTACCGACGAAACCATTAAAAAGTTTGGATTGGGTTATTCCCCAGATCAATGGGATGCTTTTACAAATGAGGCTTTAACTAAAGGATACAATCTTAATTTTCTTGAAAAAACAGGACTTACTATTGTAAAAGAGGACAAAAAATTTGACCGATTTAAAGCTCGAGTTATGTTTCCAATTCAATCGTTATCGGGCCGTGTTTTAGGTTTTGGAGGCCGTATTTTAACGTCCGATAAAAAAGCCGCAAAATATTTAAACTCACCCGAGTCCGAAATTTATCACAAAAGTAAAGTGCTTTACGGTATTTTTCAGGCAAAACAAGCTATAGCAAAACAAGATAATTGTTATTTGGTTGAAGGATATACTGATGTGATTCAGTTTAACCAATCTGGAATTGAAAACGTCGTTGCATCTTCAGGAACAGCTTTAACTCCAGATCAAATACGATTAATTAATAGATTAACGAACAACGTAACCGTTTTATACGATGGCGACGCTGCAGGTTTGCGCGCGTCTATTCGTGGGATTGATTTAATTTTAGAACAAGGCATGGACGTACGCGTTTGTACCTTCCCAGAAGGCGAAGATCCGGATAGTTTCGCAAAAAAATCATCATTCGAAGAATTAAAAAATTATTTAGAATCAAATACAACCGATTTCATTCAGTTTAAAGCGAATTTGTTAATACAAGAGGCACAAAACGATCCGATCAAAAAAGCAAATTTAATTAATGATATGATTGTGAGTATTTCTAAAATACCAGATGCTATTAAACGTGAAGTTTATGTGCAAGAATGTGCACGTATTATGGATGTTTCGGAAACTGTTATTTACAATTCGCTAGCCCAATTAGTAGCAGTTGATGTTACTAAAGCAAATAAAAAATTTGTGGAGGAAGAGCGTAAAAAAACGTTTGAAGTAATTAAAAATGAATCAACGGTAAAAGGATTACAAAATCAAGACATTATTGCTGAGCTAGAGCATAAGATTATAGAGATTTTATTGAATTTTGGTTTTACTGAAGAAGTTTTTACCGAGGAGAATTATATCGTGAAAGAAAATGGTGAATACGAAGAAGTAATCACCAAAGAGGCACGTAAAGTATATCACAAAGTAAATTTATACTTTGAATATGATAAGGATTTAATCGAATTTACAAATCCAAAATATAAAGAAATTTATTACAAACTTATTGAGCATTTCCGTTTGCTTGAAAATAAAGAAGCGCAACAATTTGATTTGGCAAGCTTTTTATCGAATCAAGATCCAGAAATAACTCAAATAGTAAGTAATATATCGTTTGAAAATCATGCCACGCGTTTACACGATTGGAACAAAAAAATGATTGATGTTAAAACAAAAGAAATGACTATTGCTCAATATGTAACTGAAACTATGTTAACCTTAAACTGGGTTTGGATGGCAAAAATTGCAAGCGATTTGTATAAATCGCTATCTAATTCTGTTGAAATAACTGAGGATATAAAACATCAAATTCAAGACTTTAATTTATTAAAAACCACATTATCACGTAAACTTAACCGTGTTTATGTGGTTTATAATAACTAATTTACAATTTCTAAATTGCGAGCTTTGTCAATTAAATCAACCAAGCTAGTAACGTGTAATTTTGTAAGTAATCTTAATTTATAGGTACTAATTGTTTTTTCGTTTAGGTTTAATAATTCGGCAATTTCTTTATTTTTTTTACCTTCACTTAAATAGCGTAAAACCTCAATCTCTCTAGACGAAAGTTTACGGTGCATACGTTCAGCTTTTTTACCTCTACTATTTAATTCAATTTGTTTTTTAATTACATCGCTAAAAACATTTTTATCTTCAGCAACTTTATTAATAGCATCTTCTAAAACCTGAAGCTTATCTTTTTTATGTATATAACCTTTTACACCAGCTCTGTAGGCATTAAAAGCATAAATCTGCTCAGCTAAATTAGAAAAAACTAAAAATTTAATTTTAGGAAACTCAGCCAATATTGATTTAATGTAGTTTATTGATGTTAGCCCATCTAATTCTAAATCCAATACACAAATGTCAATCGATTTCTTTTTTAAAACTTCATCCAATTGCTCTAAATTGTAAACACTTTGGGTAATAACAATATTGTCATTTTTTTTAAAATAAGCCTCCAGCCCAAAATGTGTAATCGGCTGATTATCGGCAATACATAGCTTTATCATTTTCAATGTTCTTTAAGTTTATGGTTAACTAAAATGTTAATATACAACTTAATAACGATTTAAAGTACTTATTATTGTAATATTTTACTTTAAAATTTTGGGTATTTCGCACACCGGAATTGGCTGCATTTTGTGTTGGTTTATGCGGTTTAAACGCGAATATATTTCAAAAACCTCACGTTCTCTTCCTATAAAATCAGTTGCTTTGGCTCCATTTTCAAAGGCAACCATGGCAATTTCTAACTCATCGTAACTTGCTCCTAATTGGTCTTCGTCACTTCGATTGTCGCCAAACAAACCATCCGTTGGTTTGGCTACTAAAATACTAGGTACAATATTTAAATGTTTAGAAAGCGCTCTGACTTCAGATTTCATTAAATCAGCAATTGGCGAAATGTCTACACCACCATCCCCATATTTTGTATAAAAACCAACGCCAAAATCTTCTACCTTGTTCCCAGTTCCAGCAACCAAATAACCATGAATGCCTGCAAAATAGTACAACGTAGTCATTCGTAAACGTGCACGTGTATTTGCAAGTGTTAAGTTTAGTTTTGCCTCATCGTCTGTTTTGGGTAAAGCTGCTGCTAAAGTATCATAACTCACCGTTAAATCTGCAATAGCTTCGCTAACGTTACTAAAATTATTTTTTAAATATAAAATATGTTCACGACCACGTTCCACTTGGTTTACTGCCTGGTGAATTGGCATTTCCACACACAAAGTTGGCAATCCCGTTTGTGCACATAATGTTGAGGTTAAGGCCGAATCTATTCCGCCCGAAATTCCTACAACAAAACCTTTTACTCCTGAGTTTTTCGCGTAATCTTTTAACCAACTCACAATATGGTCATTAATTGCCGGAGCATTAAACGTTGTTAATTGTTTCATTATAAATGTAAATTATTAAACTATATAATTTGGTAATCGTATATTTGTATAGATTATGAATAGATAAAGTTACAATTTTTAATACTTTTATTTAAATGAAGAAAACTATTTTATGTGCTTTTTTTGGTGCACTAGCTTTAGTTAGTTGTAAAAAAGAATCAACTCAGGATACTTTAGCAGATTACGATAAAATTAATGCTATTTCACATCAAGTTCAAGTTGAAAGATTTGATAAAGACTATTTTGAGTCTAACTTTAATGATATTGATAATTTAAAAAAACAGTATCCCTTCTTTTTTCCGCAAGGCATTGAGTTAAGCGAATTAATGATTAAAAAAAATGACTCTATTTGGGCAGAAGTGTATCAAGAAGTTAAAAAGACTTTCCCTGACAACGCTAAATTAAAAGATGTAGAGTTTTTATTTAAATCCATAAAATTCCATTTTCCACAACAAAACGTTCCTAGTCGTTTAGTTACTTTAGTTGGTGATATGGAAAAGGAGTACAGCGCAATTTACACCGATTCTCTGGCTATTGTAACCCTAGAAACATATTTAGGCGAAAATCATAAATATTACACCGACTTTCCTAAATACTTACGCAACGAGTACAACGAAAATCAAATTGTACAGGACATGGCGCAAAAGTTTGCCGAAACGGTTGTTGCACCAACTCACGACAGAACTTTAATAGCAAACATGGTACAACATGGTAAAATTATGTACCTTAAAAAAGCTTTACTACCACAAGTGCCAGAAAATGAAGTGATGTGTTACACCGCAGATCAAATTACATGGTGTAACGAAAATGAAAGTGAAATGTGGAGCTTTTTAATCGAAAACAAATTATTATACGAATCAGACGCTAAACTTGACGCTCGTTTTGTAAACAGAGCGCCTTTCTCTAAATTTTATTTAGAAATTGATGCCGAATCTCCAGGACGAATAGGTGTTTGGTTAGGCTGGCAAATTGTACGCTCTTACATGCAACACAACGACGTGGACTTGCAAACCATGTTAAAAACAGAACCTAAAGAAATTTTTGAAAAATCGAAATACAAACCTAAAAAATAATGGCAAATAAAATAAAATCCGAAATAAAAGTTACGGTAGAGTTAGACGAAAACAGAATCCCAGATAAATTAAGTTGGTCTGCTCGCGATGGTGGCGTAGAGAACGAAAACACAAAAGCCGTTTTAATGTCTGTTTGGGATAGCAAAACTAAAGAAACCCTTCGTATCGATTTATGGACAAAAGATATGCCGGTTGATGAAATGAAAATATTTTTCCACCAAACTCTTGTCGCTATGTCCGATACATATTTGCGTGCAACCGACGACGAAAAAATGGCAGCAACCATGAAAGATTTCTGTTCGTACTTTGCAGAAAAATTAGACTTATTAAAAAAATAAATACATAAAATCGTTTAGCAATTGTTAAACGATTTTTTTTTTGGCAAACCCCTTTGGGTCGGGCTTTACGCGCTCGCTGTGGCTACATTGCATTTCGCCACGAGCTCAAACAACGCTTCAATCCCTTTTGCGCTAGCGCCAAACCATAACAATTGGCAACGCACATTAGGTGGAGCAGCGGTATCCTTTATGATACGTTGAGGTTCTCGTGTATCCCCCCGACGAAGCCCATATTGCGTTAATTAAAAAGCTGATTTAGTTTTGTAGCATGACAATACAAGACAACAGAACTCAAAGATTGGCT
>CANRKI010000122.1 GCA_947631175.1 uncultured Flavobacterium sp. | reverse complement strand
TGAAAATACCTAAACCGCAAAGTGTTTGTATTCAAATCTTTGCGGTTATTTTTATAGAATACATGCGGATTTAAGGTTGTAATCCGTGACTGATAAATACCCGATGGCGCGGATTTGTAACCCGTGCTTTAAATAATAACATAAGAGCTGGCTATGAAAGTCAGCTCTTTGTATTTCAGATGAAATAAAAAGTTATATTTGGTAAAAGGTTGAGGATATTCTGTTAATTTGTAAATAAAACATTACCTTTCGATAAATTATTAAAATACTAGCTATTTATTATAATAAAAAAGTAAATTGAGTTTTACTGTCACGGATTGCAAATCCGCGACATCGGATTTAAGAAATTTTGGTGTGAATGATGGGAAAGCCAATTATGATTCAGTGGCATATCAACAATCGAATAAAGATAATAATAAAGTATCTGTTGGTAAAACAATTATTAACTTCAATATTAACGAATTTATGGGGAATGTAGGCCTGACTGTTGAAAATATTCAAAATACTATTTATCATGAGTACTTCCAACATTTTAAAGCAGATATGCCAGGCGGGCGTAATCAAGGGCATTTAAATATTTTGATAAATCAAAAAAAGCATTCTTCATGGAATATACTACAGAAGGATTTAAAGCAAACATTAATGGAGTTATAAAGTATTATCAAAAAATTTTATCTAGATGAAATTCTGTATTTATATATTAATAATTATTTCTTTCTTTTCATGTAATAAAAAGAAAAATAATTTAATACATCAAAAAGATATAATAGTAACATATACTGAAATCATTGAAATTGAGAATGAAGAAAATGATTTAACATTTTTAAAAATAGAGTACAATAATGAAACAAATGATGAAATCACAATCATTAACGAAGTTTCTGACAGAAATAGTGGGCATATAAACATGAATGGATTTTATATAATAAATGACATTAATAAAACTAAAGAATATTTAACTTGTAATACCTGTGAAGGCTATCCTAATATAGTTATACCTCCTAATTCTAAAGGTCATTTTTACTTAAGATACAGAGGTGATTATCTTTATATTAGACAATATTCATTCAACAGCATTAAATTTGACGGTATTATTTTGATTAATAACAAAATATCCTCTTCTTCTCTACTGGTTATTGTTAATGATTTAAAACATAAAAAAGCTAAGAATAAAAATATTGTGTATAAAAATGATTTAGATACTTTAAGCAATAACTTATACGACCCCGATGGTGCGGATTTGTAACCTCGATGTCGCGGATTTGTAATCCGAGACAAAAATACTTAACAAACAAGCCCTACAATATAAAACTTGTAGGGCTTGTTATTTTATTGTTGTAAATTTTTAAAAATAAAACGCACGGATTACACTCGAGGAGAAGCTGACTGAACGAAGTTAAATCCGCGCGATCGGGGTTCTAACGGTACCGTTTCGCATTATTATAATTATTTACCATTTGGCGAATTATTTAACGAACAAAATAACAGTATTTACGAAAATGTTTATAAATTTAATGCCAAAGAGTTAGACGATGCCTCAGGTCTTTATTATTACAGTGCACGTTATTACGATCCTAAACTAAGTATTTTCTTAAGTGTGGATCCGCTGGCCGAACAAACTATGGAGCCATATTCTTACGTTGGAAACAACCCTATTATGTTCACTGACCCTACAGGGATGAGTAAAGAACAAGAAGGCGGTGGTTGGTGGAGTACGATGAAATCATTTTTAGGAATGGGATCATCAAAAAAACAAGAAGCAAGCACTATTCCAGTTACTGAGTTAGATGAAATAATTATTAACACTAAAACGGATATAAGTAACGAGATGTCAGCATTACAATTTGGCACAGGAATAACAACTAATATATTAAATGATCAATCTCTTAAATATTTAGATAAATCTTTTTATAAAATAGGCGAATATAACCCATATAACTCCATTGATTTTTATAATCAAATGTAAAAATCAATATTTACCAGAAGGGATATAAAGATAATATAAAATCTATTTCGAATTTAAATAAAAGTTTATCTGTTATATCAAAATCAGTGGATTATGCAGGTTATATCGATGGTGGATTAAAAATAAAAGAAAAAGATTATAGAGGAGGTAGTGTCTCATTATTAAACAATTATATAGGTATAAAAATTTCAATGTCTAAAGGTTGGTTACCAGGGATAGCGTATTCAGCATCATACTCATTATCTGAAAATTATTTACCTAAAAGTGAAATATATAATCGAATTATATTTGGAAGAAAATCAAATACATATAAATCTAGAAGTCATTATTGGACAAATTCAATATTATTAGAATAAAAATGAAAGTTATATTAAAAATAAAGCACTTTTGGTTAGATTTTTTTGCATCATATTATAAAAGATTAAAAAAGAACGCAAATTATGAAGAGCCTATAAGTGTTGTCATGCATATCTCTTTTTGTCAGAGTTTAAATATTAATACTTTATTATTACCTTTTTTGCATTTTTTATTTAAGGTAGAGTTTACTTTTTCATTAATAGCAACTCCAATTATAGCTGCAATCATTATTAATATGTACTATTTCTATATTGTATTGAATAATACTACTAGAAATAGTTTATTAAATAGAAAATCAAAATATACTATTTTCGTTTATGATATTTATTTTTTTTTATCTACAATTTTATTCGGATTAGCTATATATATAACGTCAATTTAAAGAAGTCTACCCTATGGCACGGATTTGATTACTAAGATAAAAATCCCGATGGCGCGGTTTTGTAATCCGAGACAAAAATACTTAACAAACAAGTCCTACAATATAAAACTTGTAGGGCTTGTTATTTTATAGTTGTAAATTTTTAAAAATAAAAACGAACGGATTACACTCGAGGAGAAGCCGACTGAACGAACTTAAATCCGCGCGATCGGGTTTGAAACAAAAGTATGGCAATAGGATACCAAATTATTTTGATCTTTATCTTGCAGCTGATCCAAATCGAAAAACGATGTTTAATAACAAAGAAGTTATAATAAAAAAATAATTATGAAATATATATATATTATAATTCTACTCTTTTTTATTTCTTGCGATTTAAAGAAGAATAATCATGAATTAGAATTTGTAAATAAAGATTTTAAATACCTGATAAACAATATTATAAATAAATTGCAAAATGATAAGTCTGTTGAATTCAAAGACTTATTGATACATCTAGAACTCTTCAAAAATGATACATTATTGCATATTGATAATTCGCCTCCTTACGAATTAGATAATCTTAAGATTGTGAAAGATTACAGAGGTTATAAAATTTATTTTTATGTTGAAGCTAGTTTAGATAAAAGTATTATAAATGAATTTATTGAGTTTAATAATAAAGAAATTATGTTATCAGATAAATCTATTTTAATTGACTATGAAACATATAGTTATTATTCAAATGGGTTCTTGATTAAAAATAAAAAGATTTATGAAATTGAATTACCTTTAATTTGGAGTACCGATTCAACTTATATTTTAAAATCTTTTGATCGCTTCATAAAGGTGAAAAATTAATTAAACCCGATGTCGCGGATTTGTAACCGTGACAAAAATACTTAACAAACAAGCCCTACAATATAAAACTTGTAGGGCTTGTTATTTTATTGTTGTAAATTTTTAAAAATAAAAACGAACGGATTTGCAACCCGATGTCGCGGATTTAAGGTACAAATCCGTGCTTTAAAAAATAAGCCCATTACAGCAAATTATTGACGCTTTTGTATTAGTTATATTTTATTCGCGTTAACGGGTGAAGCACTTGTTTGAGCTCCTTTTAAAACAAAACGGAGTGGTGTTTTAAAAGAGCGAGTGCGTAACACGTGACCTGTAAAAAACGACGCGAGGAGTTTTTGTACAGGAAACGCTATTATGTAAATTAACATTGTTTGTGGTATTTTTGTTTTTATTTAACGCGTAATCTATATAAAATTACGTTATATTTGATTGTATTAAGTTTATATAATAAGAAAATTTATTTATGGATAAAAAATCACTTAGAGAAGCAATTTTTAGACATTTAGACGGATTGGTTTCTGTCCCAGTAATAACAAGTTTAGCACAAAAAGGTGTTTTAACGTATATTTTGGAGCAAAAAAGTTGCTGTTTGGGTGATTTAACCTCGCATTTTAAAGCGAACGAAGGATATTTAAATGTAGCTTTACGTGTTTTGGCTTCGCAGGGATTTTTGGATTATAAGGTGAACAATGTATCCAATGAAGTTGAAATTTTGGCGAACCAGAATTCGGAATTTATTTTTGGTAATGCTTCAATTTATCAAGATTTATTTGCGTTTACCTCGAATTCAGATTTAATTGGTTCTACACAAGTTTCTCAAGAGGTTTGCCAACAATGGGTAAATATTTTTACCAAATATCAAGAGTTTATTTTTAAAAAGGTTGATGAGAATACTTTAGAAGGTAAGTTAACACACCAAATTCAAAAACATATTGAGGGTGCCTTACTTGGCCCTGTAATTGTAAAATTAGGTATGGGCGGTATGTTTCATAACTATTTTATGCAATCGTCTTTTTCGGCAGATGAGTTTCATAAAAACCCTGAATGTTTTGAAAAGGTTTTAGGCTTTTTAGCAAAATTAGGTTGGTTTACAGAAGATAGCGGTAATTTTGAATTTACAGAAATTGGTTTGTTTTTTGCTCGCAGAGCTACAGCTTACGGTGTTACCGTTTCGTATTTACCAATGTTTGCTCGTGTAAATGATTTAATTTTTGGTGATCCGAAAAAGATACGTGAAATTGCAGATGGACAAGATGAAATACACGTAGATCGGGAAATGAATGTTTGGGGTAGTGGTGGTGCGCACTCTACCTATTTTAAAGTTATTGACGATTTAATTATTGAAATTTTTAACAGACCAATTGACGAGCAACCTAAAGGTATTTTAGATATGGGTTGTGGCGATGGGACTTTACTGCAACATTTATTTGGGGTGATTGAACGTTATACTTTGCGAGGAAAAATGCTAGAGCAGCATCCGTTATTTTTAGTTGGTGCCGATTATAATCAGGCGGCTTTAAAAGTAACTCGCGCTAATTTAATTAAAAACGATATTTGGGCTAAGGTAATTTGGGGTGATATTGGAAATCCGGATTTATTGGCATCGGATTTAAAATCGAAATATAAAATTGAATTGGGTGATTTGCTAAATATGCGAACTTTTTTAGATCATAACCGTATTTGGGAGCCAACAATAGCTTCGTCTAACAGACTTTCAGATTCAACCGGAGCATTTGCTTTTAGAGGCGAAAGATTATCGAATAATGCGGTTGAGGAAAATTTAAAAAATCATTTACAAAAATGGTCACCTTATCTACAAAAGTATGGTTTGCTTTTAATTGAGTTACATACTATTTCGCCCGATTTGACTTCTAAAAACATAGGACAAACTCCTGCAACGGCTTACGATGCTACGCATGGTTTCTCGGACCAATACATTCTCGAAATCGACGTTTTTCATAAAGTTTGTAAAGAAGCCGGTTTAAATCCGGTAATGAATATGTTTAAACGTTTTCCCGATTCCGATTTAGCAACGGTAAGTATTAATTTACTAAAAAAATAATCCCAAAGCATTTCAGATTTAAGAACTGAAGTGCTTTTTTTTATTTTGGGCATTCCCTCGCTAAAAAAGTAAATTTAAAAATAGCAAGTTAACTTTAGCGAGGTCGGGCTTTCGCGAGTCGCAATTTTTTCATTACATTTCAAAATGTGCTCCAACAATCGCTCTATCCCTAATGCGGAAACGAAGCAAGAGGAAAGAGCAAAGTTTTCTGTCATTTTGAGTAAAATGAAATGTAGTAAACAATCTCCAAGATTCTAATATTACTGAAATCTAATATCTAAACTTTCATAATACAAAAAAAGAGGAATTTCATTTATTAATGAAATTCCTCTTTTTTTGATTCCACGCAACTGATGCAAAGTTTTTTCATTTGCGAAATGTTATTTTTCTTTACAAACTCGTTAACCAATTTGGGTTCGTATTTAGAATATTCGTGTAACGACCAACAAATGGCATTTTGTATAAAATGATCCGGATGGTTTTTAAATTTTTTAATTGTTTTAAACAATAGTTCCCCATTTGTTTTTTCCTTATAATGAATCTGGAATAGCAAGCTAGTTCTAATTTTCCAAATATAATTAGAATTATTCATGAGATTTACTATCGTTTCAGTCATCTCCGGAAATTTTAAAAGGTACTTCCCTAAAATATCTTTTGCAAAAATATCAATTGTATCCCATTGTGGTTTAAGTTCAGATAGTTTTTTTAAGAGTAAAATATGCTCAATTTTATAAATCTGATCTATATTTTTTTTCAATAATTCAAGTGCAATATATTGGTACTCTCTTTCTTTTTTCTCGAATAATTCGTATACTATTTCTATTAAATTTTCTTCTATTTCTTCTGAATGATCTGGGTATAAGTACTTAAGTAGCTGTGCTCGTACATGAACTTTTACGCCTATAAAATCAAATTTATTTTTCATGTATCCCCTCATCTCTCTGGCATCTTTTTCATTTTTAACTAATAACAGATGCTTTTCTAAATCCTTTATAAATTTGTTTTTCATTTCTCTAAATCTATAATTTTCTTTTCAGTATATGCTATTAGATGAACGAAAAAAAGATTAAATTCTTGTTCTATGTTTTTGTAATTTAATGTTAAATCTTTTATTGCATTTTGCATATTTGATTTGTTTTTCATTCTATTATCCATTTTACTTAATATATTTCGCAGTCCTTCAAGTTCTTTGTACGAAACGAGCCAGTTTTCCGATTTCATAATCGGTAAGAGCAGTTGTGTTTTTTGTGGTAAAATAGTGTAATTAAAATCTAAGGTATTATAAAATTTATCGACAAATAATTCGAGTTTTTGGTCGTGAAAATCATTCCAGTTTTTGGCTAAAAAATGATCGTAAACCATATCCACAATAATTCCGGAGTACAAACCGTACTCGGGCTGAAAGTATTTTTTAGTTTGTTTAAAAATGGGATGTTGATCTGTAAAAGTATCAATATTGCGATGTAACATAATTCCTTGCGAAACACGTTCCGGAAAATTTAGATAATCTTTACCTCTAATTCCATCGGCAATAAAATTACCTATCTGCAATTCGGTATCATTTCCTGATAAATATATATGAGCTAAAAAATTCATTCTTTTAAAAATTAAATATTTTTACAAATAATAAAATAAGGAGATTTATGTAATATCCGTTTACCTTTACTCGATATTATTTATATTTGTTGTTCAAAATTAAATAAAATGACTTTAATAAAATCAATATCAGGTATTCGAGGTACAATTGGAGGTAATGTTGGAGATAATTTAACTCCGTTAGATGCTGTTAAATTTGCATCGGCTTATGGTACTTGGTTAAAAAAACATCAAAAAAAAGAAAAATTAACGGTTGTAATTGGTCGCGATGCTCGTATCTCTGGACCAATGATTCATAACTTAGTTAGCAATACCTTAGTTGGTTTAGGAATTGATGTTATTGATTTAGATTTATCAACGACACCAACAGTTGAGGTTGCCGTTCCGTTAGAAAAAGCGGATGGAGGTATTATTTTAACAGCTTCGCATAATCCAAAACAATGGAATGCCTTAAAACTTTTAAATGAAAAAGGAGAGTTTTTAAGTGGAAAAGACGGCGAAGAAATTTTGAAAATCGCTGAGGCCGAAAGTTTTATTTATGCTGATGTCGATAATTTAGGAGAAATCACCAAAAATGATGCGTACATGGATATCCATATTGACGAAGTTTTAAATTTACCGTTAGTAGACGCCGATGCTGTTGCAAAACGTAAATTTAAAGTTGTAGTTGATGGGGTTAACTCTTCTGGAGGAATCATTATCCCAAAACTATTAAAGTTAATGGGCGTTGAGGTAGTTGAACTTTATTGCAATCCAAACGGTCATTTTCCTCATAATCCAGAACCGTTAAAAGAACATTTAGGTGATATTTGTAAACTTGTTGTCGATGAAAAAGCTGATTTTGGTATTGTAGTTGACCCAGATGTTGACCGTTTGGCTTTTATATC
>CANRKI010000121.1 GCA_947631175.1 uncultured Flavobacterium sp. | reverse complement strand
CAAAAGTGTCTAACTTTTTGGGGGCAGTGTAGTATAAAACAGCTTTTTTATTTTTAAAAAATTTCTGAAAATTATTTAAAATATGAAAACGAATCGTCATTTTCGATTTTTAAAATTGTTTCATAAATTAATTTAATTGTATTTTCAACATCTTCCTTTGCCACCATTTCGACTGTGGTGTGCATATAGCGTAACGGAAGTGAAATTAAAGCAGAGGCAACTCCCGCGTTTGAGTATGCAAACGCATCTGTATCTGTACCTGTTTGCGATGATAAAGCATTGCGTTGAAAAGGTATTTTTTGATCTACCGCCGTATCAACAATTAAATCTCTTAAATTATTCTGCACTGCTGGAGCATAAGCAACAACAGGACCTTTACCAATTTTTAAATCTCCTTCAATTTTTTTATCGATCATTGGTGTTGATGTATCGTGACAAACATCAGTAACAATAGCTACATTAGGTTTAATGTTATGTGCAATCATTTGTGCTCCACGTAAACCAATTTCTTCTTGTACTGAATTTACAATGTACAAACCAAAATCTAAGGTTTTATTGTTTTCTTTTAACAAACGTGCTACCTCGGCAATCATAAAGCCACCCATACGGTTATCAATTGCTCTACAAACAAATTTTGATTCATTTAAAATCATAAACTCATCCGGATAGGTAATCACACAACCAACATGAACGCCTAATTCCTCTACTTCGGCTTTGGTTTCACAACCACAATCAATAAAAATTGTTTCGATTTTTGGAGCATCCTCTACAGTTTTTCCTCGCAATCTAGTATGTATCGCTGGCCAACCAAAAACCCCTTTTACAATTCCTTTTTTTGTATGAATATTCACACGTTTTGATGGAGCGATAATTTGATCTGATCCTCCGTTGCGAATTACATATATTAAACCATCTTCTGAGATATAGTTAACATACCACGATATTTCATCGGCATGTCCCTCAATTACAACTTTGTATTTCGCGTCCGGATTTATAACTCCAACCGCAGTTCCGTAGGTATCCGTAAAGGTTTTATCAACGTATGGTGTGATGTAATCTAACCAAATTTTTTGACCTTCGCTTTCGTAACCTGTTGGTGATGCGTTGTTTAGGTAACGCTCTAAAAATGTTAATGATTTGTTATTAATGACTGAATTTTCCATGGATAAAATAATTTATGTAAATTTACTAAAAAGCATGCATACGTATATTTTGTTTTAGTATTTTTGTCCGTTGTTATTTAATCAAATTTATGAAATTATTTACTTATATATTATGTTTAGCCTCTTGTCCGGTTATGGCACAAGGTACTATTCGTATAAGTCAGTCTGTAGAAATACAAAATGACTCGATTATGTATAAGTATCAAATGAATGAGTTGATTATTGGTAAACACCAAACTGAAGAAACGGAATTAATGAAAATTAAACGTTTGGAGAGTCGTATTTTACGTGTTTATCCTTATGCAAAAGCTGCTGCCGAAAATTTGGAGACCTTAAATTATAATATGAGTGTGCTGGAATCAAAACGTGACCAGAGAAAGTATTTTAAGTTGGTTGAAAAATATTTGGAAGAAGAGTTTAAACCTAGATTAAAAAATTTGTCGAGAAAAGATGGACAGATTTTAATTAAACTGATTCACAGACAAACGGGCGTAACTACTTTTGATTTGGTTAAGGATTTAAAATCGGGGTGGAGTGCTTTTTGGTCTAACAATACCGCAAAGTTGTTTGATTTAAATTTGAGACAAGAATATTTACCTTATGAAGATATTGAAGATTTTTATATTGAAACTATTTTACTTGAAAAGTTTAGAACATATAGGTTACCAAGACAAGAGGCAGCAAAACCTATAAATTATGAAGAGTTAGCTGAGGTTTGGAAGAATAGATTACAATAAAGATTTACAGTTATAAATAGAATCAGAACAAAGTTAATTTGTTCTGATTTTTTTTTAATAATGTTGTATATTTAGGTTTTATGATATACAATTAGCCCCGATGGTAGCGGCATCCTTTTATGTAGCGAAGCGCAATAAAAGATACAGCGAACAGCGGGAGAATGGTTTATTTTATGTACTAATTTTCCGCTTTAAAAAAATATGAGAGCAATAGTAATTGGCGCCACGGGAGCTACCGGGCATGATTTGATGCATTTATTGGTTCATGACGCTACTTTTACCGAGGTTTTGGTTTTTGGTCGCAGGTCTTGGCCTGGTGAAAAGACAAACAAAATTAAGGAATATTGTATTGATTTTGATGCTTTTGAAACCTGGCAGGATTGGGTTTTGGGTGATGTTTTGTTTTTGTGTTTGGGTACAACTTTAAAGGCCGCCGGAAGTAAGGAAAAGCAGTGGCGCGTGGATTACGATTACCAATATAAATTTGCCGAAATTGCCAAGCAAAATGGGGTTAAGACTGTGGTTTTGGTGTCGGCAGAGATGGCGAATGCTAATTCGAGTTTTTTTTATATGAAGCTGAAAGGTGCTTTGGAGAATGCTGTGAAATTACTTGGTTTTGAGCAAACAATTATTTTTAATCCGCCGGGATTGGTGCGAAAGGACAGTGATAGAAAAGCAGAGGTTTTTGGGATAAAACTACTTATGTTTTTTAATAGCATGGGACTTTTTACTAGTAAAGCACCTTTAAAAACTGAGGATTTGGCTAAGGCAATGCTGTGTGCTGTTAAAGCGTTGCCTTTGGGAACGCACCATGTTGTAGGAAAAGACATTTTAAAATTGATAAGTGATACTAAATAAAAAAAGTCTCGAATTGTTTCGAGACTTTTGGTTTATATGCTAAATAAAGAATATTCTTGTTTTGAACCGTTAATAACTTGGTCAAGCTGTTCTGGTGTAAGCTGATCTATTTTTTGTTGAAATGATTTCCAAATTTCTGAAAGATTTTCTTGATGTTGCGATAAATAAGCAAACGGAAAATTAACAAAGCCTTGGTTTTGTTTTAGCTTGTTTAAAATTAATTTATTTCCTAGCATGGCACCAAGCACAATATAAACCAAGCACAATATAAACCAAACCTAAATGGTGGTGGGCATTTGTATTGTTAACAGCATGTATTACTACTTGATTTTGATTAATGTTTAGGTGATCTAAATCGGTTTGTAATGCTATTTTTTTTTGCTTTAAAATGGTTTGATATTCGTTTAAAAACTCGGTATCAATGTTTAAAATTGTTTCGATATAATTGTACAATTTTAGAACAAAATTTTTGTAATGTTCTACCGTAAATTGATCAGAAAATAAAAGTTCGGAATTCATTACGCGTTCCACGTTATGATGCAAGTCCTGGGTTTGGTTTTTTAGTATAGAGCTGTTATTCATTCGGAAAAGATATTATGAAAGTTGATCCCGTTCCCAAATTATCGTCAAACGAAATTTTGGCATTTAATCTTTCTGTAAGTCTACTTATAACTTTTAATCCTAAATTATCAAAATTATTAATTGGTTTATTAGCAATTCGTTTTAAGAGATTGAATAAATTATTTTCAGATAATTTCATATTATTATCTTTAATGTAGTAAACAATATTTTTGTCATCGATTTTACTAAAGATCTCTAGATTCACTAATTTTTCTTTGTCACTATGTTTAATTGTATTGAAAATTAGATTGATAAAAAGCTGGTGTATTAAGTCTTTATCTTGATTAATAGGGTACAAATCTCCAAGATAGATATTAAAATTCTCAATTTCATATTTTTTGATAGCCTGAGAAAGGGTTAGTTTTATTATTTTCTCGGGATTTAAATTTTCATTTTTAATAGGGATATCAATAATATTATCAATTGTTTTGGTAATGATATGATCGAGTATTAAAGTTATTTCTAAAATATAGTTTGAATATTTAAACAAATCGTTGGTCGATAAACCATCAATACTTTTTATAAATTCACCAGTTTGTTTAATATCATTAAGCGCCTGCGAATTATTATTTGTATCTGTTTTAAACTGCTTTTGTTCAATTTTTTTACCTATTTCGGCAAGTTTGCTGTTTAAATCTTTGTATTCCTCCATTTTACGAATGATGGAATCATTCATGATTCTGTAAATGGTGTACAGAAAATTTTTATCGAAATTACTCCATTTTTCCGATTCTCCTTTTACTTGTTTTTTCCAAGCATCAAACGAGGCTCTAGGGAGTAGGTGTAATTTTTTTTATCAGCGGATAAATTTTTAATTTTTTCTGGAATTCCAGCCCAAATTTCTTCTTTAATAATTTCTTTTCTAAATAAATATATCGAATAAAAAGCTTCTTTATCAAAATTTATGCGCGCTATTCCTGTACAATTTTTAGTATTTAACGTCTTATTTATTTTATCGTTAGAGAAAGAATGCGTGGTATAAATAAATTGATCTTTTGCAATGGAGTTTATCTCGTTCACAATTGCTTCAAAAGTTTTATCTGATGGTGTATCTCCGTATTTTGAAAGGCCATTTGGTGATTTAATAATTAAACCGTCTGCCGATAAAATTTTAATGAAACGCTCAGAAAAATCGTTTAAAATACTGGGTATGTTTTGATTATAAAATAGTTCCTCCTTTAATTCAAGTTCTATTTTATTTATAAATTCATTTTGAGCTAGTACTATATTTTTTTCCTGAATAATATATGCATTTGTTGTGTAATTTATAAGGAAAGTACATAAGTTACGTTGGTCAACGGTAATGTGTTTTTGTTTTTTATTTTGGCAGCACACAAGTCCCGAAAGTTTACTATTTACAATAATCGAGAAACTTGCACTTGCAGTAACACCTGTGTTTCAAGATATTTAAGATGTATAGGAGATACCGCTCTGATGTGAGATTTAGATAAGTTAATTTCGCTATCTTTTTTTCCTATAAGTTGTATGTTTTTACCAAAAACATCCGGAATTTGTCTACTTAAATTTTTTAAATATAACGCTCTTGCTTGTGCAGGAATGTCAAACTCTGGATATCTAAAATTAAGTACAGATGTTAATTCCCCATGAATACTTTCAGCAATAACTTTCCCGGTGTTATCTTCTAAAAATTGATAGATCATGATTCTATCAAATTTTAATATATCGTAAAATTTATAACAAAGAGATTGCCAAATATTTTCAGAAGTATTTAAATCGGCATGAAAGGCATGTAGTTTCGAGAAGTCGATAGCTTCATTTTTATTTTCTTCGAGTTCTAAAAAAATATGGTGTTCATCAAGATAAACGGATAATTGATAATTTTTATCATTTAATGTTACTTGATATAAGTCCGCTTCATACGATAGTATTTTTGATATACTTGATATTCCTTCTATATTTATAGTGATATTAAAAAGCTTCTCGAATATATCGAGCTTGGTATTAAGTATTGTGTTTACAGGTTTAAGTAACCATTCTTCACAATTTTCGCTTATAGCAACGCAATTTTTTTTAAAATCAAAAGCTAAAAGATATCCGTGTTTTTGAATTTTACCGCATAAGTGAAATAATTCATCCTAACAATTTAAAACGCTGAAATCCATTTGTTTGTTTTTTTATATATGCAAATTACGTTATTTTTAACTCACCATATCTTTTAAATAATATTAAATAAAATATGTTAAATTGTTTTTTATTTTAAATAATTATGTTCTAATGTTTAATTTTATTAATTATTTTACTTTAAAAAGTAAATTTTTATTGTTATCTAAATAGATGTATAAATTATCATCTTTTTGTTCCAGTTTTACTATTTTTTGTTTTGGATAATTTTTTTGAATGACTTTTTTAATTTCATTTGGTAAACTCTCTAACGTAGCTGTTCCGTCTGGCGTATAATTTTTTATCCAATTTCCTTCTTCGTCAAATTCAATAATCCATTCGTTGTAATGCACTTCATATGTTTTAACCCATAAGTTTTTTTTATATCCAGCTTTTAAAATAGAGTCGTTTGGGTATTTTTTATTGATAAAGTTTTGAACACCTTTTGGTAAGTACTTTAATTTTTCACTATTATTTAAGTTTTTACTTGACTCAATATTATCTTGAGCTACGGTATTTTGTAGCCAACATATTGATAATATTAGGAATAGCTTTTTCATAAGTAGGGGTTTAGTTTGGGTTTGTTTGTTGCTTATTTTATTCGCAATATAAATCAAAATCTTTTAAATAATTCTGATTAAAATCAATTTCAATAACTTCGTCTAAAATAAAATGTTTTTGGTATAATTTTTTTGTTTTGATATTAAAAAGATAAGTAGCAATTGCTGTGGTATGGTCTTGGTAATTTTCGACAATATTGTATACGTAAATAGGATCATTACTGTTTTTTTCCTGCTTGTTGCCAATTTGCCTTTCAATATTAATTCCAATTCCTGAACCTCCGTTTTTAATAATAGCAGCTTCTAGTCCTTTTACTTCTTTTTGATATTGTTTTGATGAAGTTATTATATTTTTTAAAACCTGATGACACGATTTCTCAACTCCCGATTTTATAATATGTGTTGTAACACCATCAGTTGCTTTAACAATTTTAGTATCTTCTTGTAGTTCTGTATTTACTAGAGTTTTTTGATTTGTATCGGTTGTATCTTTTTCTTTTTTACATCCCACAAAAATAGTTGTTAATATGCCTAGTAGTACTATGTTTTTTTTCATTTTGAAATAGATGTTTATAGTATAACAAAAAAAGCTGTCAAATATTGACAGCTTAGTGTAAAATTATGTTTTTTTTTATTCAGTATCTAATAAAATATCTAAAATAGTTATTGCAGCATCAGCAATTTTTGTTCCAGGACCAAAAACGGCAACTGCACCAGCATCAAATAAATATTGGTAATCTTGTGCAGGAATAACCCCACCAACAATAACCATAATATCCTCGCGACCTAGTTTTTTTAGTTCTGTAATAACCTGCGGAACTAACGTTTTATGTCCAGCAGCCAAAGAAGAAACGCCTAAAATATGTACGTCATTTTCTGCTGCTTGTTTCGCTGCCTCTGCTGGTGTTTGAAATAAAGGTCCCATATCCACATCAAAACCAACATCTGCATATCCAGTTGCTACAACTTTGGCACCACGATCGTGACCGTCTTGTCCCATTTTTGCAATCATAATACGCGGACGACGTCCTTCTGCCTTAGCAAATTCATTTGCTAAAGCTTTTGCTTTTTCAAAGCTTTCGTTGTTTTTAATTTCTTTACTATACACGCCACTAAACGATTTAATTTGTGCTTTGTAACGACCAAAAACAGTTTCTAAAGCATCCGAAATTTCACCTAAAGTAGCTCTGTTTTCGGCAGCTTCAACAGCAATTGCTAATAAATTTCCGTTTTCTGTTTTAGCAGCCTCGGTTAATTTAGCTAAACTTTCTGCAACTTTTTGGTTGTTACGAGTTGCTTTTATAGTATTTAAACGTTCAATTTGTTGTTGACGTACAATTTGGTTGTCAACTTCTAAAATTTGTAACGGATCTTCTTTCTCTAAGCGATATTGATTTACTCCAACAATAATATCTTGTCCTGAGTCAATTCGAGCTTGTTTACGAGCAGCAGCCTCTTCAATACGTAGTTTTGGAATTCCAGATTCAATCGCTTTAGTCATTCCGCCTAAATCTTCTACTTCTTGAATTAAAGTCCACGCTTTTTGAGCAATCTCGTGTGTTAACGATTCTACATAATAACTACCAGCCCAAGGATCTACGGTTTTGGTAATTTTAGTTTCTTCTTGTAAATATATTTGTGTGTTACGAGCAATACGAGCAGAGAAATCTGTTGGTAGTGCAATCGCTTCGTCTAACGCATTAGTATGCAAAGATTGCGTTCCGCCAAATGCTGCTGCTGCTGCTTCAATAGCTGTACGAGCTACGTTGTTAAACGGATCTTGCTCTGTTAAACTCCAACCAGAGGTTTGGCAGTGTGTACGTAACGCTAACGATTTGTCATTTTCTGGATTAAATTGCTTTAAAAGCTTAGCCCATAACATACGAGCGGCACGCATTTTAGCAATTTCCATAAAATGGTTCATACCAATAGCCCAGAAAAAGGAAAGGCGAGGCGCAAAGTCATCAATTTTCATTCCGGCAGCTAAACCTGTACGAATGTATTCTAAACCATCTGCTAAAGTATACGCCA
>CANRKI010000120.1 GCA_947631175.1 uncultured Flavobacterium sp. | reverse complement strand
AATTCGCTTTGCTTGACAAAAATCAAGAAATTAAGAAAGTTGTTTTTTTCTTATTCGGCTAAACGTTTCGGGCGTCATTCCAAGCATTGAAGCTATGTATTGCAATGGAACTTGATGAAACAATTCTTTATTATTTTCAAAAAAGAAATTATAACGTTCTTCTGCTGTCATTGATAAATGACTAAAAATTCGATCCTCAAGTGTAGTAAAACAATGTACAATAAACAGTTTTTCTAATTCAGCCCATTTTGGAACAACTGTTTTTATTTTATCATATTCACTTTTTTTAATGGTGTAAATTTCCACATCGGTTAATGCTTGAATTGTCCAACGTGCAGGTTGGTTAAAAATAAAGCTTGATAAATCCGTAACGAAATAACCTTTTGTAGAAATCCATTGGGTAACTTCTTTGGTTTCGGTTTCAATAAATATTCTTAAAAAACCTGATTGAATAAAACTTAGTCGTTCGCAGTTTCTGTTTGTTTTTAAAAAATAGTCACCCTTTTTAATAGTTTCTAAATTGAATAAAGAAGTAATTGCAGATAATTCTTGCGAATCGATTATTCCAAAATAAGATTTTATACTAAGTTCAAGTTCTGTCATCGTTTGTTTGGTGTTTTGGAGATGTTACGACTAAGGTTTTGAAGCTTTTCGAAGTTATCGAAATAGAAGTGCTAAGCTTCGATTTAGTACCGATGAAAACCAAGACGAATAAAATTTGTTTATGGTAATAACAGTGGTTAAAAACTTGAATTTTAGTACTTCAGCTCATTTTCTGTTGTTCACTTGTTAATGATAGTTATTTAATTTCGGTAATATAGTTTTCAATAATATTGTAGTTTTTATCCTTTATTACAATAGTATAAATTCCATCTGAGAGATAAAGTGTTTCAGGCGATTTACTATCAATAATTTCGATTATGTCAGCAGGTATTCCGTCATTTTCAAATTCTGTGTTCCTATATGCTAATACAAGTATAGGGGAATTGTTTTTAATTATATGTGATGGTATTGTATAACTTTTTTTTTCTTTCAATAGCCAGTCAGGACGGTTATTTATATATGCTGTTTCAGGATGAATAATCACAATATCTGTTTGTTTTATATCACTTTTACCATTAAACACTTGTCCATTATCATCTATCAATACAATGGGAGATTTTGCCTCATTAAGCTTCATAAATAAATGATTGTTTTCTCGGTCAGATCTTTCTAACAACATTGTTTGGTCAATGGTAAGAGGATCAATATTCATATTATCTTTTAATCTTCCTGCCATTGCTTTACCCCAAGTGGGATATTCGTTTTCGAAAGCGTGAGCATATCCACAATGAATGAGAACTTTCGCATTCGGAACACTTTCAATAAACTTTTGAATGTTTTCAGCTTGTTCAATTTCTCTCTCTTTCCCGTTTTTGCCCTCAGAAGCTTCATAACCGAAAAGCGTATAGCCAATTTGTAATGCCTCAGAAATCAAATTTCCAAACTCAGGTTCTTTTGTATAATATCCACTTTCTATTGTAGCGAACTTTCGCTCATGAATTGAGGGGTCAGATAATGCCTCTAGCCCAATATAACGATAGCCATTATTGTATAAATCTTTTAAAAGAGAGGTAGTGAAAGTACGGTGTTTAGGTACATGGTGTGCTTCGTTAATAATGACAATTTCTGCCTCTTTAGATTGTTCAATTATGTAATCTTTTGCATTAATTTTTTTACTGTTTACAAAGTACAAACTATCTTCAGCTGTTGATTTTGGTTTTTTAATACCATTCTTGTCCCAAATTTCAAGGACATTTTCATAATAGCCACTAAACGATAATTCTGTTGCTCCCGTCTGATATTTCCAAGCAACAGTATCTTTATCAATTTGTGACAAAATATCTTTAGAAAATTTGTAATTATCGGAATTCGATTGACTAAAGCCAATTATGGTATTCAAACAAAAAATAATTGTGATAATCTTATTCATCGGTATCATTTATAATTGTTAGTAACGCTTCATATTTTACTAAAATAAAAACTAATCTTGAAAACCTTAAAATAAATAATAACTCATTCATTAATCCAAAGGCTGTTACGGTAATAATCCTAAAACTTTAATTCTGGTTCAAACTCGTAATTTCTTAAACACAGGTTAGCTATAGTACTTTGTTTAATATAATTCATCAGGCTTCCACTTTATTTCTTCCATTATTTCTTCAAATGTGAAATCACCTAATTTTATTATATTACCTTTTTCATCTATATATCCATGTCTTTTACATTCAATTGAATAATGATTACAACCAGCATCATGTTCATCATTACCCCAAGGTATTTTTTTACATTTTTCAGCAATTATAGCATGACCATTGTGAAATGAGGTTACAATTTCAAATTGCGGTTTAATTATAATTGTCCCCATTTCATTAGCGAAACCAATTCTTTCATTCTCGTCAATAATTCTTATTTTATTTTCTATCAAATAATCAGGACTAGGTTCTCCAAAACTTGTATTATAAACATAAAAAAGGATGTTCTCATCAGCATCTATCGCTGGCCATCCATGATTTTTTGAGTCACTTTTTGCTATTACGGCAAAATAACTGTACTCAAAACCACTAAAAGGCATATAATATTTTGTAGAATCCAATACTTTTAGTGTTTTATTATTCTCGTCGACTAACGAATAAATACTTCTCCAAGTATCTGTTTCTTTTTCTACAATTTTAAATTTTGTCTGAGCTTGTACTGAAATATTAATTATTAGAAGTAATATAATTAAAAGGTTTTTCATTGAATAGTTTTTTTAGTATTACAGCTAACATTTGACTACTTTACGAACTTGCTGAGAATCGAAGCGAAAAGTTTCAATTTTGCACTAGCTTAAGCATCAGTCTTTTATTTTTTTAAATTTAATAAATAAAATCGAAATAAGCGATTGCGACAAAAAAGAAAATCAACTTTGAGCTTAACCTTTACAACGCATTTTCCGAAACTGTTATTAGTTTATGTTAGCTGATATTTTATTGTTCAATGTAATTTACCGGTTCGTATGTTACTCTAGCAAAGTTATTTTTAAGTAACTCTGTTTTCAAAATATTTCCACTTTTCTTATCAATACAATTTCTCCAAATTTCATTTTGTCGAAAAAATTGATTGTTTGTTTTAATAAACTGATGATTCTTCTCAAAAATATGATATGATAAATTTAAATCTTCATTTACTCGAAGCTCTCCTTCAAGGTGTTTTTCTGTAAACCATAGGTTAATTTGAAAAGTTTTTTCTGTATTATTTGTAAATTGAAAATCTATATAATTATAAAATATTGCTGCTCCACTTCCGAAAGGTAATACCCTACCTTCATCTGGAAATGGATCGAAAGAATGATTTGATTTTTCTATTATTGTTAAAGGACTATGCATTACAAGCCAATGTATCATATTTGAAATTTGACAAATACCTCCACCAATTCCTGCTCTTGCCTGTCCGAATGATAGTTCCATACCAAGTAAATAACCTTTCTGTTTTGTCGGAAGACCAACAATTTTACAGAATGAAAAAGTTTCACCTGGCTTGATTATGATACCGTCCAATTGCTTTACTGCAATTTTAAGATTTGTAACTTTGTTTAGTTGAAGTTGTTCGTTATTATCGCCTAATTTTCTTAATAAAACGGATTGATGTTTTTTTATTCTGAATCTAAGTTTTTCTGATGACTTTATCTTAGAATAATTTTTATTATCAAAATTCCATTCAATAATTCGTTTAAGACGTCTTGTCCAAATTGCTAAAAAGTATAAAAAAGGGTGTCTTTGACTTAATAATTTTCTTTGTTTCACTTTTTTGTTTTAAAATATAAGCTAACGTTTAAGTGTTTTATGAAGTTGCAGTGAATCGAAGCGGTTAGTTTCAATTCAGCCAAAACGTAGCAAAAGCCAGTTGTATTTGCAAAATTAACAAAAAAGTCAATAGAATTGCCTTTTGTGGTATTTCTCCTAAAACTTTAATGTAAGCCTCATCCCAACATTAAGCATTACAAGCTATCAAAAGGCTTACAATCACTTGCGTAAAATACAAAACAGCTATCCAAACTTATTTTACCATTGGGGTATTATAGGATTAGGGTAACTGTGAGTATTTAAGTTTGACTAATAAACTGATGTATGTATCAAGAGCCGTATGAGGGGAGACTTTCACGTACGGTTCTGTGAGAAGCTTGGGCTGCAATGCCCTTGCTTACTCGACCCGATGTGTTAGCAGAAGTCTTTTAAACATTATATTTTTTTACATATGTTCTAATTGTTTTTGTAAAATTAATATTAATAAATTATAAAAACTTTTCTAAAAATGTCATTAAAAAATTAATAGGAACATCAAATTTTTTTCTATACTATTTTAATTATTATTTCCTTAAATAAAATTGAAATATCGTCATAGAATTTTATGGATATTCAAAATGAATATTGATTTTAATTATTCAGAATTACAATTCATTGTATTTGGTAATATATGAATCAAGATTACTTTCGTTTACTTTTCCATCTTTATCTATAACTTTATCTTCAAAAAGAAGTTTTAATTCTTTTTTGAATGAATCAATAATTCCCTTGTAAAAATACTTGTTCTGCTTTGGAAAATAGAATTTCCAATATGACTTAAATTTATCTGGAACTTCTTGTAAATTTATAAATAGAATTTCCTCATTTTGATCGATTGTATATACTTGAAACTTTCCACCAAAATCTGATTTTTTATAATTAAGTATATAATTGTTTTCTAAAAATATTTTGTCATTTTTAAGTTTTATATCTTGTCCTTTTACAACTCCAACACTTGATAGGATTAACAATATTATTAAAATAATAGATTTACTCTTGCTTAAATTCATTGATGTTTTAATTTTTTAAATAAAGATTTCTGCTAACATTGTTATTTTACGAAATAAAAAATGATGTAGTTTCGTAAAACCCCAACTACATCCGTATTGCGTAAAATTTACCGTGAATATACCTTTTTTCAAGAATATCTAATACTATATTTAGGTTAAATTGTATAAATAACAAAGTAAATTAATAGTAAATTTAACATAACTAACGAGGCCGCTATTCTTTAGTACCCTCCGGGCAAGACAACTCGACCACAGAGACTGAGCCAAACTAAATCTTAGTTATTAACGGCAGTTTTATTTTTTTATAATCTTTTTTGTATAAACATTTTTTTTATTCTCGTAAATATTCAAAGTATATGTTCCTGAACTTAGATTTGTAATATCAATGGTTTGATTTGATGAGTTAGTTAGTTTTGTATCATATACGTTTTGTCCTAATATATTATGAATTTTCAGTTCATAATTATCTTTCATAATTCCAAATATTGTTATTTCATTATAATATACAGGGTTTGGGTAAACAACAAATTGATGTTCTTGGAAATTAGAAATAGAAAGGTTTTCTTCCGGTGCAAATTTTGCTATGAAACCGTTTCCATTATTATTGTTCGGATATGACGGATGAAAGCTTAAGTTTTCTTGGTAACTTCCTGTTGTAGAAATGCTTTGCTGGCTGTATGTATTGCCAACAAAATAAAAAATGCTGTCGGTTACAGGAGTGACACTGCCTAATAATTCGAGAGAGTTTCCACCAAAAAAACTACCCCAAATAAAATCTCCATCGGTTGAAAATTTCATCATAAAAAGATCACTATCACCTCCACTATTATTTTGGTAAGGATTGGGACTATTAATGAAATTGTTACTGTTTGTAGGGGCAGAAAAATAGAGTGTTTTGTCTTTTAATTTTAGTTGTGATACTGATGCATCTTCATAGTCGTTACCTCCGATATAAGTACCCCAAATAGGATTGAAATTGGTATCAAATTTACCTAAATATAAATCGTAAAAACCCGCAAAAGTAGTCTGGAATGCATTGTCACTAATCAATTCATCATTTAACGAGCTAGTCGCATTTCCCAAAAAATAGTAGTTATCGTCTGCCGATACAATAGAATAAAATTCTAAATCAGAATTACCTAAATAAGTGCTGTAAGTGCGTTGTCCGGTTGCAACATTAAACTTTGAAATAATTTGCGAAGAAGATGTTTGCTGGTATGCATCGGTTGTGTAATAGTAATCGTCATATTGTATTAATTCGTTTGAATTGTTTTTAATAAAAGACGTAGTCAATTCATTGTTTGAAAAAGAAACTGCATATCCAGTTGTTCCCACACCATAATAGGAAGACCATACCAACTGCCCATTTTGATTTAATTTATATACCAAACCATTTTCATAATGATGGCCTTGATTATTATATTCTGTAATGAAAGCTGATTGAAAAGTGTTTGGAGTTGTTATTGAATGGTCAATGCCTGTACTTCCAACTCCGTAGATGTTATAATTTTCATCAAAGCAAAATTCGCCTATACTTTGAGATGGTATATAAGTACACCATACTGTTGAAAGGTCAGGGTTTAGTTTGGTTAATATAAATTTCTCGGTTAACAAAGCTAATTCTGTTAATGGAGTTGTCATCCAAACATTATTAGTACCGATATTATTTTTTTGTGTACTACCTGTGATATAAAGATTGTCTTCGCTGTCAATCTCTATTTGATAGGTATATATTGGCAGATATCCCGACTCTAATAATTCTCCATCAGGTGAGAATTTAACAATTAATGTTTGATAGCTATATTGAGAAACTACGCTAGAGGTGTCGTAAAGTAAATCATGATTGGTAGCAAATGAGTTATAGTAGCTTTCATCCTGTAAAATTAGATTTATACCACCTGTTATTTCTCCAACAGCAATAATGTTACCCTCTGAATCAGCTACACTTGCAGAAAAACGTGTACCTTGTCCACCTATATAAGTAGCCCATCTTTTAGTATATTCATTAAATGGCTGTGCAAACACACTGTAATTAAATTGCAGTAAAAAAAGTAAAAGAAATTTTTTCATAATATAGAGCATTTAAAAAGCAAGATGCTGTACCAAAAGACGGACAGCATCTTTTTTATATTTAGTATTCTCCTACTATAAAGTATCTGTCACCTCCAATGGTAAATGAGGTAAAACTTTCAGTTTCTGTAATTCCGTAAGTTCCCCAAGAATCAGGTAATCCATGACACGAATAAAAATCAGAAAATCCTAACCATACACCTTCAGTATGTCCAGATGTATTATGTGTTACTTTATAAATGATATTAGCCCATTCCATATTCAAAATAGTTAGATAGTTGTCTGCTAAATTAATAGGAAGTGGACTCGGTGTTGCACTAGAACTATTTTTTCGTGTCAATAATATCCCAGGATAATATGAATTTAATTCGGTATAATTATTAAAAGAAATAGCTCCTCCAGCAACAAGGTCACAATAACCTGATCCTGTAGGTGATGATGGATAATATTCCCTAATTTCCGGATAACAATTGTACGACTTTGTCACAAGATTAAAGTATAGTGTATAATTAGTTGTTACGTTTATTATGTTTAACGTACTTGCACCAAAGACACTTGGAATTAGTAATAATGCAAGACTGAATGTAAGTATTTTTTTCATGACAATTATTTTTTAGAAGTTTGTAAAACATAAATTTTAAAAGCTTTGTTTAATATATCGTCAATATTTCCATTTGTTTCAGAAATAAGTTCTTTTTCTGAAATGCCGGTCGAATATATTAACTCTTTTGCAGGTTCAAACAAGATTTGTTTTCGTTCGGGCGAAAGTTCATTACCATATTTTTCTGTATATTCCTTCGTTGGAAAATACTTTGGTTGATTCATTTCGTTAACAGCAAATCTAAAATTTTCTGTTGCAGATAAAGAAACCTGTTTAAAATTTTCCTGAACTATTTCCTCTGCTGTTACTTGTTCAGATTCATTGCTACATGATACTATTACACATAATGACAGTGTAATAAAAAAATAATTTTTTAACATAGTTTAATAGTATAAAGTTGTTAATTATGCTAATTTAGTTAAAAAAATTATATTTCGCATTTTTTTTTTAAAAAAAGCAGTAATCCTAAAATTACTACTGGTATATCTTAAAGCCACCCTTCGAAAACTCCATAATACTTTATTAGCTTCCTACGGTTCCGTTCAACGGGCTTTCATCTCGTGCCCTCCGGGCAAGAC
>CANRKI010000119.1 GCA_947631175.1 uncultured Flavobacterium sp. | reverse complement strand
TTAATATCCAAAGTAGTTTTTTTTTCATTTATCAATGTTTAACTGTTATGCTGGTATCTTTCACAATGCCCGCTAACATTATTATACACGCAATATAATACTTTTTTTAAATATGTTAAAAAATATTTAAATAGCTTGTGAATAAAGTGGTTAAAGTGTCTTTTATTTTTGCGCATTTTGTATTACCTTTGATGTATTGGCGAAGGAAATATATGTAGTATGGGAGATTTTTTTATGAATTCTAGCTTTAGTTTTGGCCAACATTATGGCAAGGATGTAATTTGGATTATTACACCTAATGAACTTTATTATCGCAATTATTTAAAAACAACTTTATCTTCTGCTAGATGGTCGTCCAGTAATAAAAGTTGGTATGTTTTTGACAACGCTTTTAATCGTAAAGCTTTAAAGCTTCCAGCCAAACAATATTCGGGAAAAGAGCTGCTTAAAAATATTGATGAAATAAATCAACAACAATTGATTTTGTTTATAGAACAGTTACGATTAAAATGCTATAGCGAAAGTACTGTTAAAACCTACAGTGTTGAGTTTGCGCAATGGTTGTACGTTTTAGGCCGATTTCCGGTGGTTGATACTACACCTAGTCAACTTCGAAGTTATTTGCTTTATTGTATTAATGAGCTAAAATTATCCGAAAATCAAATTCATAGTCGCTTAAATGCTTTGAAATTTTACTACGAAAAGGTTTTGTTTCAAGAAAAGTTTTTCTTCGAAATTCCGCGACCTAAAAAGCAGTCTTCTTTACCTAAAGTTTTTTCTACTCTAGAAATTAAAAGGCTTTTTTTGGTCACCACAAACATAAAACATCTTGTTATATTAAAAATATGCTATGGACTTGGACTCCGAGTTAGTGAAATTGCGACTTTAAAAATTCAGAATATTGATTCGCATCGTATGCTGGTTCACGTTCAAAATGCAAAGGGAAAAAAGGATAGATATGTTCCGTTACCGCAATCGATTTTAGAAGAGTTGCGGCAGTATTATTTGGAGTATAAACCTAAGGTTTATTTGTTTGAGGGTCCTATGGGTGGGCCTTATTCGATACGCAGTATTCAGTCTATTTTTAAAATTGCTAAGGATAAAGCTAAAATTACTAAACCAGTTGGCATCCATGGGTTAAGACACAGTTATGCAACGCACCTGTTGGAGTATGGTACGGATATGTCTATCATTCAAAAATTGTTAGGACATAATAATATTAAAACTACCAATGTGTATGCTAAAGTTTCAAACACCTTTTTATCTAAAATTATAAATCCTTTAGATGAGCTTTATTAAACTTATTTAATATTTTGATAAAAAAATCCCGAAATACTTCGGGATTTTTTGTTTTATTTAAAAGCAGCAACTGCTTTTTTAGCTAGATTAAAGATTGGGATTGCTAGTAAACCTGCTACAATTCCGACTAAAAACTCTTTTACAATTGAAGGAACTGTTGGTAATAAATGATGTAAGAAATCGATATTATGAACAAAAATACCGCCAGAAACAAGTAATAAAGCTATAGTTCCAATGATACTTAATGATTTAATTACTACAGGTAAGGCATTTACTAAAATATTACCTAGTGTAGCTAAATATCCTTGATTTTCAGATTTTTTTATAAGTTTATAACCAGCATCGTCCATTCGTACAATTAAAGCTACCATACCATACACTCCAACTGTAGCAACAATTGCAATTACAGATACGGTTAATATTTGCACAGTTAAGCTTTTAGCTAATACCGAGGATAATGCAATGATCACAATCTCGACAGATAAAATAAAATCAGTTGTAATTGCAGATTTTATCTTCGCTTTTTCGTCTCCTTCATCATTAATATTATCGACTGCATTTTTTTTAGCATCATCGCTTCCTTTTTTTCTTTTACTATTGATATATTGAATCACTTTTTCCACGCCTTCATAAGCCAAATAAAACCCTCCAATTAAAAGAATAATTGTTATTGCAATAGGTAAAAAGTAATTTAAAATTAGAACAACAGGTATTATAATAATTTTATTTACTAAGGAACCTTTAGTTATTTCCCATAAAACAGGAATCTCTCTAGAGGATAGAAAACCTGTTGCCTTTTCGGCATTTACAGCAAGGTCATCACCTAAAAGTCCTGCTGTTTTTTGTGCTGCGATCTTACTAGCTACTGCTACATCGTCCATTAAAGCCGCGATATCATCTAAGATCGCAAAAATTCCTGAAGCCATATTTTGTTTTAATGTTAAGACACAAAAATAACTTTAAATAATTTAGATTTAAAGTTTTTTATTAATTATAAGTAATTAATGCATTCCCTCAACAAAAGGCATCATTTCTTGATCAATTTTTTCGCGTAAGGATTTTAAACGTAATGCATATTCTTCTAATTTAATTTCTGTTGGAGTTTGAGGAACAAATTTATCTACATTGCTTGGTTTTCCGTCCTCACCAACAGCGACAAAAACAATAACACAATGTGTTTTTTTCTCAAAGTTAGCATTCTGAATGTTTCTAGAAAATACGTCAACCGCAATATGTATACTTGTTTTTCCAGTATAAATCACATAAGCATCAACTTTTATAACCTCTCCAATATTAATGGGTTTATAAAATCTAATTCCTCCAACATAAATGGTAACACAATATTTTTCGGCCCACGTGCTAGCACAAGTATAGGCAACTTGATCAATCCACTTCATCACAACGCCTCCGTGCACTTTGCCTCCATAGTTTACGTCCGAAGGTTCAGAGATAAACTGAAATGTAATTTTATTATTCTTTTTCATACTTAAAATGTGAGTCTATATTCACCTAATTTCTTACATTTTTTTTAAAGCACAAAATTTTATCAGTAAATAAAAGTTATATAATAAGGAAGATTATTTTGTTTATTTTTAAAACACCCTTAAATCCAGTCTATTGTGAAAAAAATAATAAAAGTTGTAGGTTATATCTTGTTATTAATTTGTAGTTATATTCTAATAATGTTTTTGATTTCGTTTATACCTGTTAATTCTAAAATAAAAAAGTTAGCTATAAATGAGGAAATTGATATTTACATCAACTCAAATGGCGTACATACCGATTTGGTTGTACCTTATAAAACAGATTTGAGGGATTGGAGTAAAAATATTGCTGCAATAAATGCAAAAAATGAAAAAATAAAATGCAATTATTTATCAATAGGTTGGGGAGATAAAGGTTTTTATTTAGATATAGAAGAATGGGCAGACCTTGACTTTAAAACCGCATTTAATGCAGCTTTAGGACTTAGTGATTCGGCAATGCACGTTACTTTTTTACAAACCATGAATCAAGATAAACGCTGTAAAAAAATAAAAATAAGCCGTGACAATTATAAAAAATTAATAGCCTATATAGAGTCCAAATTTAAAAAAGATAGTTTTGGAAATTTTATATTAATTGATGGAGCATCGTACGCAAATAATGATATTTTTTTTGAAGCTAACGGGCGTTATTCATTTTATTATACTTGCAATTCGTGGGCAAATGAAGGACTAAAAAAAGCCGACCAAAAAGCAGCGCTTTGGACCTTACACGAAGGAGGAATTTTCACTCACTACAAATAAATAGATATGAGATTTAAAGAACTTTTTAAATTATTGAAAAATACTGTTTTTAGCTTTTTAGATGATAATGTAATAAAGTTTAGCGCCGCATTGTCTTATTACACCATTTTTGCAATTCCGCCACTTTGTATTATACTAATTGCTCTTTGTGGTTATTTTTTTGGTGAAGACGCTGTTCAAGGAGAGTTTTTTGGTCAAATCGAAAGTATTGTTGGCGCACGCGCTGCTTTGCAGATTCAAGAAGCTATACAGAATATCCAACTCTCTGGCCAAACTACAGTTGCTACTATAATTGGCGGTGTAACCTTGCTGTTTGGTGCAAGTGGTGTTTTTGCCGAAATACAAAGTTCTATAAATTACATTTGGGGACTTAAAGCCAAACCAAGTAAAGGGATTCTAAGATTTGTAATTAATCGATTATTATCTTTCTCAATGGTTGCGAGTTTGGGTTTTATTTTGTTAGTTAGCTTATTATTAAATTCTACGCTCGATTTTTTTTACGAAAAATTAATCTATCAATTTTCTGATATTTCCATCTATTTTATAACAATTGTAAATAATATTGTTGTTTTGGCAGTGGTGACTGTTTTATTTGGTTTCATTTATAAAACATTACCTGGCGGACATATTGAATGGAGAGAGACACTTATTGGAGCTATAGTTACAGCATTACTTTTTATGATTGGTAAATATTTGATTGGTTTATATTTAGCTAACACAAACATAACAAATGCTTATGGTGCAGCCGGATCGGTTTTAGTAATTTTGGTGTGGGTATATTACTCTGCTATTATACTTTATTTTGGTGCCGAGTTCACAAAAGAATATTCCAAAATGTTTGGAGATGGAATCGAACCCGATAAACTTTCTGTACGTATTGTTAAAGATTACGAAGTACCTCAAAATATTGCGGACGAAATTCATACATTAAATAAAAATTCCTAAACGTAAATAGATATGAACACAACACGATTAACAAAAAAAACAAAGCTGTATGTTAATGATATTTACAAAACAGCTCTTTATTATCAAGATATTTTAAATTTTAAAATCTTAAAACACGAAAATAATAAGCTTGTGTTAGCTCGTGACGATTTTAAATTCGAATTGATAAAAAAAGATTCTGAAGTTAAATTAAATTGTCAGATATGTGATTTAATTTGGTTCTTACCATCGCTAGATGAGTTTTATGAAGAAATTGTTTTAAAAAAAGAAAAATTTAAAAATAAATTAATAGCTACTCTTGAAGAAAAAATTTACGGACAGCGACAAATTGAAATAATAGATTGTGATGGACACAAAATTCTTATTTCCGAATAATAAAAACATACTTAATTTTACAAACTAAAAGCGTTACATTTGTATAAAAACAAAATGAAACGCTTTTTTTATATAGTTCTGACTATTCTTACATTCTTTCCCGCTTATGCACAGCAACCTACATTCGATATTGTTCCTTTAGGAGTTTATGGCGGAACCGATGAAGGAAATTTATCTGCTTATTTAATAGGACAACACAATAAAAATGAGTTTATATGCTTTGATGCCGGCACTGTAGGAACGGGAATTAAAAAAGCAATTGAGCTAAAAACATTTACAACAACACAATCCGATGTATTAAAAAATTATATAAAAGGATATTTTATTACACACGGACATCTAGATCATAATTCCGGATTAATTATCAATTCCCCTTCTGATGCTAAAAAGCCAATTTACGGTTTTGATTTTGTGATTGATATATACAAAAAGCATTATTTTATTAACGATACGTGGATAAACTTTGCAAACGAAGGGCAAACGCCAATTTTAAATAAATACCAATATATTTATCTAAAACAAAAGCAAACTATTGCGCTTCAAAATACAAATCTTGAGGCTACAGCTTACGAGTTGGATCATGTAAAACCATACAGAAGTTCTGCAGCTTTGATTCATGATAAAAACAAAAACTATATTTTGTATTTAAGTGATACGGGAGCAGATCGTGTTGAAAAAAGTTCACAGCTAAAAACATTATGGAAGGATGTTGCTCCGCTGATAAAAAAAGATAAGCTTAAAGCGATTTTAATCGAAGTTTCATTCCCAAACAGTCAACCCGAGCACTTGCTTTTTGGACACTTAACTCCAGAATTATTGCAAGAGGAACTCGCTTCACTGGCTAAATTTACAGGAAAAAAAGCCTTGAAAAATCTAAATATAATAGTAACACACATCAAACCCGAAGGAGAAAACGAACAAATAATAAAATCTGAATTGCTCAACTCAAATGCGTTTGATGTAAATTACATCTTTCCGGAACAAGGCAAAAAAATAAGTTTATAAAAATTTAAAAATATCCAATAAAAAAGCAGCTTTTAAAGCTGCTTTTTTATTAAAATACATATCGTGCAGTTAATCCTGCGTTTACATATGTCGAATTGTGATAATCGTTTGCTTCAACAATATGGAAGGTTGGTCTAATATCTGCAGAAAAAACAAAAGGTGCATTTTTTAAGCGATACTCAACACCTCCGGTCGGAAAAATACCTAAGCTCACCCCATCTCGCTCATCGTAATCAGAAAAAGAGTTGGCTAATACAAGACCTCCACCAACAAACCAATTAAAGTTCTCAATCTTTCCAATCGGAAAGTGATGTTGGTAAGCACCCGCTAATGATACATTTGTCCATTTATAACCATGCTTGTTGTAACCTCTAAATCCCAAATCAGCCTCTATGGCTCCAGCATCTGTTACAAATGTTTTGTATGCTATACCAACATTATCATAATAGCCTGATCCTAATCTAATCCCTAATGAATGTGTGTAATCCTGTGCAAATAATGAATTTACGCTTAATAAAAGAAAAGCTACATAAATAATTTTTTTCATAGTATTAAAGTATTGATTTACGCAAAAATAATAAATTTTATTAAGAAATACCTACCTAATATTAGGTAGTTAGTAGTCTTTTTGTACACTTTGTCTAAAAGATGTTATTTGGCTCAATGTTTATCATAATTTGTGTTGGATTTAAATTGCCAGCAGGTGTAATACAATTGGTAATAAAGTAATATCCGTTAAATTGTCCGCCCCATCCAAAGTTAAAATGAAATTTATTTTCAGAAGTATAACCATCAATAACATAGTAATGAAAATCGTTTTTAGCAAAAACGGGACGCTTGTTATCCAATTCATTTTTAATTATTTCAATTTGTTGATTAATTGTAAGTTCTTTTAAATCAATGGTTTTTATCGATTCTCTATAATTAAAATGTGTAACAATCGGTTTGGCATCAAAATCTGTTATCGAATTTTTATTGTTCCATTGCGTCTGCGAAACCAAACCAATATGGTACATTAATTTAGCAACCTCACTATTTTTTGTTTTTACTTTTTGGGGCATATCGCTATAAATGTAACTCGTGTTTTTTAGTTCAGAATAATTAAGTGCGTTTGGTGTTTTGGGAAATTGATAATAAGCGAAAATTTGTGCCCATGCTACCGCAAAGCAACCAACAAAAGCCTTATCACAAGCTATAGAATTTGGCATTTTGGGTAAATAATCATTGTAATAACAGTTTTGTCCCCATTGGGTTACCATAAGTGGTTGTACTTGTGCAAATAACATGGAGTTAAAGGCAGAAATAAAATATAAAACAATAATTTTTTTAAACATGATAAACTTTTAAAGTAATTTTAAAATCGATTTGTAAACATAAAAAAAATATAAAAATCAACTCGTAAAAAAGTAAAATAATAATTTGATTTTTAATGAATTAAACCCATTGAATATAGTTTTATTTATTACGAAATATCTTAATTATTAATGCTAGTAAACTTTTAAGTTAACGTATTTTTCAGTAAATTAGCCCAAAATTGAAGAGTCTTTATGCAAGATCAAAACCAATATACCGAAGATAATATTCGCTCACTAGACTGGAAAGAGCATATTAGAATGCGTCCGGGAATGTACATCGGAAAGTTAGGAGATGGTTCATCTCCTGATGATGGTATTTATATTTTATTAAAAGAAGTTTTAGACAACTGTATCGATGAGTTTGTAATGGGTGCCGGCAAAACAATTGAGGTAAACATTAAAGATCGTTTGGTATCGGTTCGAGATTTCGGTCGCGGGATTCCGTTAGGAAAAGTAGTTGACGTAGTCTCTAAAATGAATACCGGAGGAAAGTACGATTCTAAAGCTTTTAAAAAATCTGTTGGTTTAAATGGAGTAGGTACCAAGGCCGTAAATGCTTTATCTAGTTTTTTTAGGGTAGAATCTGTTCGTGATAACCAACAAAAAGGTGCTGAGTTTTCGGCTGGGAATTTAACGGTCGAGGAAAATGTTGAGGAAACAACAAAACGCCGCGGTACTAAAGTTACTTTTTTAGCAGACGAAACAATTTTTAAAAATTATAAGTATCGCAACGAGTACATTGTGCGCATGCTTAAAAATTATTGTTACCTAAATACAGGTTTAACGATAATTTACAATGGAGAAAAGTTTTTCTCAGATAATGGATTAAGAGATCTTTTAGAAGAGAACATTACAGCAGAAGATATGGTTTATCCTATCATTCATTTGCGCGGTAATGATATTGAAGTAGCAATTACTCATAGTAAATCACAGTATTCAGAAGAGTATTATTCGTTTGTAAACGGTCAAAATACAACTCAAGGTGGTACACACTTAGCTGCTTTTAAGGAAGCAATTGTAAAAACAGTAAAAGAGTTTTATAATAAAAATTTTGAAGCATCAGACGTTCGTAAATCTATAGTTTCTGCAATTTCAGTTAAGGTAGAAGAACCGGTTTTCG
>CANRKI010000118.1 GCA_947631175.1 uncultured Flavobacterium sp. | reverse complement strand
CCTTGGTTCGAGCCCAAGAGGGGGAGCAAAAGTTTTTAAGCCATTCTTTTTAAGAATGGCTTTTTTTATGGACCAAATTCACTTTGGTAGTCTATTTATCTTCTTAATAATATCTAAAAGTAAACAATAAAATATCAGTTAACGTATATTATTTACACACAAAGTGTTCTGAATCAGCATAAAAACTATAAGGAACACATTTTGCATCATCTATTTTACACTTCATCTTTAAGCCGTAAGATTTATGAAAAATAATAATATACATAATCCAATTGATTCTTTAGGTAAAACAGCTAAAATCAATACGAAACAACAAAAAATAGAAGTCCTTACTCTATTAGCAACTTTTTTAGTATTACTAAGTGCGGTGTATTTATCGTATGTATTTTATCCCGAAATTGAGAAGCTTCAGCTTCAATATCTAAATACCAGTTGGGGAACTACATTTATAATTGTAACTACTATTTTATTTGTAATTAAAATAAGTTTTTTACTTTTTAATTTTGTTCTTTATCTAATTTATAAGCAAGCAAAAGCGGTTTCTGATAACGAGTTACCAACCTGCTTGGTAATTGTTCCTGCTTATAATGAAGGAAACTTAGTTTATCATACACTTTTAAGCGTAGCTCAAAGTGATTATCCAAGTCATAAGCTTGAAATTTTAGCAATTGATGATGGAAGTAAAGATGATACTTGGGATTGGATGAAAAAAGCAAAGGCGGTTTTAGGAAATCGAGTTATTTTACATCAGCAACCTAAAAACATGGGTAAACGTCACGCGTTGTATTATGGTTTTAAAAATGCAATTAGTGAAGTTGTGGTAACTATTGATAGCGATTCTATTATCGAAAAAGATACACTTAAAAATTTAGTTTCTCCTTTTGTAATCAATAAAAAATGTGGAGCTGTTGCCGGTAACGTTAAAGTATTAAATACAGCAAAGGCAATTATCCCTAAAATGTTGGACGTAAGCTTTGCTTTTAGTTTCGAGTTTATTCGTTCGGCACAAAGTACATTAGGTTCTGTTTTTTGTACACCAGGTGCTTTAGCAGCTTACAAAACAACTGTTGTTAAAACAGTTTTAGAAGATTGGGTAAATCAAACCTTTATGGGAAAACCTTCGGATATTGGCGAAGACAGAGCCATGACCAATATGATTTTAAAAGAAGGTTTTGAAGTTCGTTTTCAAAAAAATGCGATAGTTTTTACCAATATTCCTGAACGATATAAAAATTTATATAAAATGTTTATTCGTTGGGAGCGAAGTAATATTAGAGAAACTATTTTGATGAGTAAGTTTGCCTTTAAGGACTTTAGAGAAGGATCAAAATCTGGGACACGTATTATTTTATTAGATCAATGGATAAAAATTATATTTTCATTTCCGTTTTTATTCGCAATGCTTGCTTTTTTAATTACGCATCCTTTTATTTCTATCATTTCGACCTTAGTAGGTATTTTAATTTTCTCAAGTATTCAAATGTTTTTCTTCGCAAAAAAGCATTCGGTTTATGGCTCACTTTGGGCTTATCCTTACAGTATATTTTACGCATTTGCTTTATTTTGGATCACACCATACTCAATTGCAACTGCAGGACGTAGTGGTTGGTTAACACGATAAAAAAAGGTCGAAGCTTTGCTTCGACCTTTTTTGTATTATTTTACAATTAATTTTTTAGAAAGATTTTCTAACATGGTATCTGTCATCTTTTCCATGTCAAAATCATTTTTCCAGCCCCAGTCTTCACGCGCTCTAGTGTCGTCAATAGATGCTGGCCAAGAATCTGCAATTGCTTGACGAAAATCGGGTTCATAAGCAATAGTAAATTCAGGAATACGTTTTTGAATAGACGTTGCAATTTCAGCAGGAGTAAAACTAATAGCCGATAAATTGTACGATGAACGAATTTTTATTTGTTCTGCAGGTGCTTGCATGATAGACATAGTTGCCTTAATAGCATCATCCATGTACATCATTGGCAAAGCTGATTTTTCGTTTAAAAAACAAGTGTATTTTTGATCTTCAATCGCTTTGTAATAAATATCTACAGCATAATCTGTAGTTCCGCCACCAGGAGGTGTTGTCCACGATATTAAACCTGGGTAACGAATACTTCTAACATCAACTCCAAATTTGTTGTGATAATATTCGCACCAACGTTCTCCGGTTTGTTTTGATATTCCGTAAACCGTTGACGGTTCCATTACTGTATATTGTGGTGTGTTTTCTCTAGGTGTTGTTGGGCCAAAAACGGCAATACTTGATGGCCAAAATATTTTCTGAATTTTTCCGTCTTTCGCTAGATTTAATACGTGAAATAAAGAATTCATGTTTAAATCCCATGCAAATGCCGGATTTTTTTCTGCCGTTGCAGAAAGTAATGCCGCCATTAAGTAAACATCAGTAATTTGATGTTTCTCAATAGCCTGAGCTACTTGATCATAACTCATAGCATCTATAGTTTCAAAAGGTCCAGTCTGAAAAACCTCTTGTTCTCCCTTACGAATATCTGAAGCAATTACATTGTCCGTTCCGTAAAAATCGCGTAACTTTCCGGTTAACTCAGAACCAATTTGTCCACAAGCTCCAATGATTAATATTTTAGTTTTCATAGTTTGTATTGTTTGCTATACAAAGATAATTGTATTATCCATTAAAAAAACTTATATTTTTCATTTTTTAATCAAAAATGTCTTTTTAAATTCAGAATTCATCAACTAAATATTTATATAAATTCCTCAAAAACATTCGTAAATTTGTAGCACATACATAGGTATTAAAATCATGAAATATATTATTCCGTTTTTATTTGTAGCATTAAGTTTTTTAACGAGTTGCGCAGACGATAAAAATTCGGCTCAATTACAAAGAGAACAAACACGTCAAGTAAACGACTCGATTTTAAATGTGATTCATAACAATTGGAATTTTAATATTCCATCGAGCTCATCTGTAGTTAAAAAAGAAACGTTAGACTGGCAAAATTGGCAAGTTCTATTGCAAGAGTTGGCAAATAAGCCAACAAAAAGCCTATTGTCGTATCGAGCTAAAGTAGATAATTTAACACGTATTAGTGATGAACTACTTCTTAATAAACCCGAAAATTTAAATAAACCTCAAATAAATGCGAGGTTAAATAACTTAAATACTAACATCAAGCATTTAAACAGTTTTATTTCACTGCAAACCATTCCGGTTGATAAAGTTAAAAAACTGGTAAGTTATATTTCGATCGACGTGGTTTCTATTCAAAATCAAATAGATAAATTTACCGCGTTAAAAAACATTCCGTTTGAAAGTGGTGAAAAAGAAATGATCGAACAAGTTACAGATACAACCCGTAGAGCAAATTTTAATTTTGAAAATAAATTGAAAGAAGAGCCTAAGCTCAAAACTCTGGATAAAAGACGTGGTTCTTTACAATTAAAGGACAAATCTTCGAGAGGTCTTTTACTGATCGAACCTGTAAAATAATTATTTATGAATTAGTAAACCGATATAAATTGAAATCAGAAAGTTTAAAACTTTACCAAAAGTCAACCAAAGCCAAACAACTTATAGATTTACTTACTAAACCTAACACAAAAATTCATGCAAAAGGATTAATAGGCTCTAGCGTATCGTTTCTAATTCAGCAAGTGTTTGAGCAAACCCAACGACCTATTTTACTTTTAGTAAATGATAAGGAAGAAGCGGCTTATCTTACTAACGATTTAGAGAAGTTAGTGAATGATAAAGATGTGCATTTTTTTCCGGGATCTTTTAAGCGTCCGTATCAAATTGAAGAAGTTGACAATGCAAATGTGTTATTGCGAGCTGAGGTTTTAAACCGAATTAACGCGAAAAAAAAACCGGTTGTTGTTGTTTCCTATCCAGATGCTATTTTTGAAAAAGTAGTAACCAGACAAGAACTCGAAAAAAACACCCTAAAAATGGCAATTGGCGATCAATTGTCTATTGATTACGTGAACGAAGTAATGTTTGAATACCAATTTAAACGTGTAGACTTTGTTGCCGAACCAGGCGAATTTTCTGTTCGAGGCGGAATTTTAGATGTCTTCTCATTCTCAAACGATAATCCATATCGTATAGAATTTTTTGGCAACGAAGTAGATTCGATCAGAAGCTTTGATGTAGAAACACAACTATCGATCGAGAAGCAGAAAAAAATTACGATCATTCCCAATGTTGAAAACAAAAAATCCCAGGAAAAACGAGAAAATTTTATTGAATATATAGCGCAAGATACTATTATTTTTATTAAAAATGCAGAGTCACAATTTGCACGTTTAGATAAATTATATACCAAAGCCGAAGAGATTTATGCAGAACTAAATACTGAAATTAACAGAACAACTCCTGAAAATATGTTTGTAAATCAGGAAAATTTTGTGAAATCATCTTTAAACTTTTCAGTTGTAGATTTTGCTTCACGACCAACTTATCGTACCATTGAAACTATTGAATTTAATATTCAACCCCAACCATCTTTTAATAAACAATTTAATTTATTGAAAGAGAATTTGAATGATAATTCGCTAAATGGCATTCAAAACTATTTGTTTTGTGCGAACGACAACCAAGCAAAACGTTTTAAAGAAATTATTGATTCGGTTGATGATTCTCCAGAGAAATTTAGAAATTTCACCCCAATCGTTTTATCAATTTACGAAGGATTTATTGATTTAGACAGCAAAGTTGCTTGTTATACCGATCATCAAATATTTGAACGTTACCATAAATTTTCGCTTAAAAACGGTTATACCAAAAAGCAAGCCTTTACTTTAAAGGAACTTACGGCACTAAATATTGGAGATTATGTTACACATATTGACCATGGAATTGGAAAATTTGGTGGGCTACAAAAAATTCAAGTTGAAGGGAAATTTCAAGAAACCATAAAATTAATATATGCCGAAAACGATATTGTTTACGTTTCAATTCATTCGTTACATAAAATATCAAAATACAACGGCAAAGATGGTGTTGCGCCAAAGGTTCATAAATTAGGATCCAACACTTGGAAAACACTAAAACAAAAAACCAAAGCCCGCGTAAAAAACATTGCTTTCAATCTAATTTTGCTTTACGCAAAACGCAAACTTGAAAAAGGTTATGCTTACGCGCCAGATAGTTATTTACAAGCGGAGCTTGAAAGTTCGTTTATTTACGAAGATACACCAGACCAATTTAAAGCCACAAACGATGTGAAAATGGATATGGAATCTGATAGACCTATGGATCGTTTGGTTTGTGGAGATGTTGGATTTGGTAAAACCGAGGTAGCAATTCGTGCAGCATTTAAAGCAGTAGATAATAGTAAGCAGGTAGCCGTTTTAGTTCCAACAACAATTTTGGCCTTTCAGCATTATAAAACGTTCTCTGAGCGTTTAAAAGATTTACCCGTTCGTGTTGATTATTTAAATCGATTTAGAACAGGTAAAGTAAAAACTCAAATTATTAACGATTTAGCCGATGGTAAAATCGATATTATAATTGGAACGCATCAATTGGTAAATAAAACCATAAAGTTTAAAGATTTGGGATTATTGATTATTGATGAAGAACAGAAATTTGGTGTTGCAGCAAAAGATAAATTAAAAACAATTGGTACCAATATTGATACATTAACGTTAACGGCTACGCCAATTCCAAGAACGTTACAATTCTCGCTTATGGCCGCTCGTGACTTATCGGTCATAACAACACCGCCACCAAACCGTTATCCGGTCGAAACAAATGTGGTAGGTTTTAATGAAGAAATTATTCGCGATGCTATTTCGTACGAAATTGAACGTGGCGGGCAAGTTTACTTTATAAACAACCGAATTGAGAATATTAAAGAAGTTGCCGGTATGATTCAGAGGTTGGTTCCAAGTGCTCGCGTTGGAATTGGACACGGGCAAATGGATGGAAAAAAACTAGAAGAACTACTTTTGGCTTTTATGGATGGTGCTTTTGATGTTTTAGTTGCAACAACTATTATTGAAAGTGGATTAGATGTTCCCAATGCCAATACTATTTTTATAAACAATGCCAATCATTTTGGCCTTTCGGACTTGCATCAAATGCGTGGCCGCGTGGGTCGAAGTAATAAAAAAGCATTTTGTTATTTTATTTGCCCGCCATACGAAGCAATGACTGAGGATGCCCGTAAACGAATTCAGGCTTTAGAACAATTTAGTGATTTAGGAAGCGGATTTAAAATTGCAATGAAGGATTTAGAAATTCGTGGTGCAGGAGATATTTTAGGTGGCGAGCAATCTGGTTTTATAAATGACATAGGTTATGATGCGTATCAAAAAATCATGAATGAAGCGGTTGAAGAGCTTAAAGAAAATGAATTTAAAGATTTGTTTGAAGAAGAAAATAAACCCGAAAACAAAGTTTATGTGAAGGAAGTAAATATTGATTCTGATTTCGAAATTTTATTGCCTGATACGTATGTTAACAACATTTCTGAACGTTATAATTTGTACACCGATTTATCGAATTTAAAAACGGAAACAGCGCTTTTAAAATTTGAACAAGAATTAATAGATAGATTTGGGCCTTTACCAAAACAAGGAATTGATTTATTAGATTCGGTTAGAATTAAGTGGGTAGCCGCAAAACTTGGTATTGAAAAAATTATCATGAAACAAGGTAAACTGACGTGTTATTTTATAGCAAATCAAGCGTCTGATTTTTATCAAACCAATCAGTTTGGACGAATTTTAGATTATTCTAAAACCAATCCGATGCGTTTAAGATTAACGCAAAAAGAAACTAAAAATGGACTTCGTTTGCTTTTAATAATTGATCGTATAAAATCGATTTCGAGTGCTTTAAAAGCTCTTGAAGAAATTTAATAAAAAAAACTCCTTATTTTTTTAAGGAGTTTTTTTTGCATTAGGGATTGAGCGATTGTTGGAGCACATTTTGAAGTGAAACGTAAAAATTGCGACTCGCGAAAGCCCGACGCACCCACTAAAAGGTGCGGAATGCCCCATTTATTATATTTAAAATGGTGAGAATTATTTTATATTTACTGATACCAAAATATTAATAATGAAAATTACTAAATATCTTTTTTTACTAAGTGTTGGAGTACTTTTTGGATGCCAGTCGGCAAAAAAATATAATGCTTTTAATCAGCAAAAAATAGCGGTTAAAAAGTTGCATAAAGACATTGATTTTACCCAGCGAAAGTTTATTAAAATGCATCCCGATTCGGATTTATATATTCCGGCCGATAGTTTAAATGATTTGTTTGCCCAGGCCAAAGCAAATATTAGCGAGCCTTTAACGCCATCCGAATTTTACAAGCATTTAGCACCGGTTATTGCAGCGGTTAGGCAGGGACATTCGCGCGTTGTTTTTCCGAGTGAGAAAACCACCAAGCAATATTCAAAAAAATACAAGGATACGCGTGGGCCTTTTAGCCAGTTTGGTTATGCTTGGACTAACGATACGTTGTATGTGAATTTGAATGTAAGTGCGAATAAAAATGTTGCACTTGGCAGTAAAGTATTACAAATAAATGGAGTTGCACCTAAAACGCTTTATGCTGATTATGTAAGAAATAACACTTCGGATGGTTTTAATACTACGTATATAGAAAAGGGTTTTGATAAACGATTTGCACAACAATTTTTAGATAGATTTGGTACACTCGATAGTATTTCGTATGTTTTACAATGTCAGGATTCGATTTATACGGTTACTAATAAGCGATTTCCGATTAAAAAAAAGGAATTAAAACCACAATTGGATTCGCTAGGGTTAGATAAATCAGATTCGTTAAAAACGATTAAGAAACTTACAAAAGAGGAAATGATTTTAGCTAAAGCTAAAAAAAAGAGAGAAAATGAAACTTTTAAAAAAGATGCGCGAAAGCGTAGGATGCTTGGTGTAGTTAACGGTACTTATAACCGCGAATTACTTTTCCCAATTGCATCAGATAGTAGTTATGCGGTTTTAAAGATTAAGAGTTTTAGTGTTGGCAGATATAAAGCGTCTTACGATAGTTTGTTTAAAACAATAAATACCAAAAAAATTGAGCATCTGGTTTTAGATTTGCGCGATAATCCTGGCGGGCGAATTGCAGATATTGATGAGTTGTATGCCTATTTAAAGATGAAAGACGAGCCTTTGCTTGGTACTGCTACTGTTACAAGTAAAGCTAAATTACCTGGATATTTTATTGCAGGAAAAAGTTTGGGAACTTATGTTGCTTTAACACCTGTTTATCCGTTTTTATATTCTTGGGTTTACTTAAATACATCAAAAAATGAAAACGGGATTTATACTTACAAAGTCGCGGGGCTAAAAAATAAAGAGATTAAAGATTTAGCTTACAAAAATAAATTAAGTGTGCTTGTAAATGGAGGATCTTTTTCGGCTTCGTGTATTATCACAAGTAATTTGCAAGGAAGTGGGCGCGCTCTTGTTTATGGGGAAGAAACAGG